>JANPBQ010000110.1:0-11104 GCA_031430555.1 Betaproteobacteria bacterium | reverse complement strand
GAAACGATACTTGCCGTCTTTGTAAAATTCGCTGGCCGCGCAATCGAGGCCGATAAGAATATCTTCGCCCGGCGTGTAACCGGCCTCGGCAATCGCTTTCATGATGTATTGCAACGCGGCTTCGTTGTTGGCGAGGTTCGGTGCAAAGCCGCCCTCATCGCCAACGTTGGTATTGTGTTTTTCGGCGTGAAGTATTTTCTTCAGCGTGTGAAAAATCTCCACGCCCGCGCGCAAGGCTTCACGAAACGTCGGCAGGCCCGCCGGGATGATCATGAATTCCTGCAAGTCGAGCACGTTATCCGCGTGCGCGCCGCCGTTGATGATGTTCATCATCGGCACCGGCATTTGCATCGGTGCGGCTCCACCGAGGTATCGATATAGCGACAAGCCCGATTCATCGGCCGCCGCCTTGGCGCACGCAAGGGATACCGCCAAAATCGAATTGGCACCAAGCCGTGATTTGGTTTCGGTGCCGTCGAGTTCGATCATGGTTTTGTCGATGAACGATTGCTCGCTCGCGTCGAGGCCGATTACGGCTTCGCAAATTTCGGTGTTGATGTGTTCGCAGGCTTTCAACACGCCTTTGCCCAGATAGCGGTGCGGGTCTTTATCGCGCAACTCAATCGCTTCGCGCGAACCAGTGGAGGCACCCGAAGGCACGGCCGCTCTTCCAATCACGCCGGACTCGAGCAGCACATCTGCTTCGACGGTGGGGTTGCCGCGCGAATCGAGAATTTCGCGGGCGACGATGTCAACAATGGCGGTCATATTTTCATTTCATCCTGGACTAAATTTTGATTATTGTCTCCCCGGACTTGTTCCGGGGTGACAAGGTTTAATGGCCCTGCCTAAGTATTAATGCAGGCACTTCTCTGGTCATTTCTCACTTCATTAATTCTGCTTCCGCAAAAGCGTGTTGCTTGACGAGCGCATCGATTTCTTTCAGCGTCGCGAGCAAGCTTTTCATTTTGTCGAGCGGCCACGCATTCGGGCCGTCGGACCAAGCCTTCGCGGGATCGGGGTGCGTTTCCATGAAGATGCCAGAGATACCCGACGCCACCGCTGCGCGCGCAAGCACGGGAACAAATTCACGCTGGCCTCCAGTGGAGGTGCCTTGCGCGCCGGGCAACTGCACCGAGTGCGTCGCGTCGAACACGACCGGGCAGCCGGTGTTGCGCATGATCGCAAGCGAACGCATATCCGATACCAGATTGCCGTAGCCGAACGACGCGCCGCGTTCGCACACCATGATGTTGTCGGTGCCGCTCGCCTCGCGCGCTTTGTCGACGACGTTTTTCATCTCGGTCGGCGCCAGGAACTGGCCCTTCTTGATATTCACCGGCTTGCCCGCGCGCGCAACGGCGTGGATAAAATCAGTCTGGCGACAAAGGAACGCAGGGGTTTGCAGCACATCGACCACGCTGGCGACCATCGGTACGTCTTCAGTGGTGTGCACGTCGGTCAACACCGGCACACCGATTTGCTTTTGCACTGCGGCCAAGATGCGCAAGCCTTCATCCATGCCCGGCCCGCGCGGCGATTTGCCGGAGGTGCGGTTGGCTTTGTCGTAACTCGATTTGAAGATGAACGGGATGCCGAGCGCACGGGTCATTTCTTTGAGTTGCCCCGCCACGTCGATTTGCAATTGCTCGGACTCGATCACGCACGGGCCTGCGATGAGGAAGAAGGGTTTGTCGAGACCAACATCGAAAGTGCAGAGTTTCATTTATATACCGTCATTCCCGCGCAGGGAGAGTAAGGGGTTTCGCGAAGCAGAGCTTCGCGCCTGACGAGCCGGAAACCGATGCAGCGGTTTCCGTGGTAGTGAATCCAAGTTTCCACCAAACTTGGGTCCCCGCCTGCGCGGGGATGAGCGCAAGTCACGCGCTCACTTTCGTGCCCTGCACCACCCTTAGCCCCGCTTCGCCATACACGCGTTTGTGCTGCTCCAGCGCCGCCTTGATAAACGACGTAAACAACGGATGTCCATCGCGCGGCGTGGAGGTGAACTCCGGGTGGAACTGGCAGCCATAAAACCATGGGTGCCCATGCTTGCCGAAATCGAGTTCCGCCATTTCCGGCAATGATTCCGAGGTGGTGCGCGCGGAAATCACGAAGCCTGCCGCCTCAAGCCGCGGCACGTAATGGTTGTTGACTTCATAACGATGCCGATGACGCTCGCTCACGGTATCTTTGCCATAGATGCGATAGGCCAGTGAATCCGGGCGCAGCGTACACGGTTGCGCGCCCAGGCGCATGGTGCCGCCGAGATTTGAATTTGAATCGCGTTTCACCACTTTGCCGTCGCTGTTTTGCCATTCGGTAATCAGTGCCACCACCGGGTGCGGCGTATCGGGATCGAACTCGGTTGAGTTTGCGTTCACGAGGCCAACCACATTACGTGCGAATTCGATGGTCGCGATTTGCATGCCTAGGCAAATTCCCAAATACGGAATTTTGTTTTCTCGCGCGAATTTCACGGCAGCAATTTTGCCTTCGGTGCCGCGTTTGCCGAAGCCGCCGGGAACCAGAATCGCATCCATGTTCGCCAGTGCTGCCACACCGTCTTTCTCGATTTGTTCCGAATCGAGATAGTGGATTTTGACCTTGGTGCGGGTGTGAATGCCGGCGTGCGTCAGCGCCTCAGAAAGGGATTTGTACGAGTCGGTCAGATCAACATACTTGCCGACCATCGCGAGATTGATTTCGTGCTCGGGATGCTCAAGCGCCTCGACGATACCGTCCCACAAGGTGAGATCGGCTGGGCGCGGCGTCAGATGCAATTTGCGGCAAACAATTTCGTCCAGCCCTTGTTTGTGCAGCATGCGCGGAATTTTGTAGATCGAATCCGAGTCGTAACAGGAAATGACCGAGCCTTGATCGACATTGGTGAACAACGCGATTTTGCGGCGGTCTTCATCCGGTATCGGCCGATCACTGCGGCACATGACCACATCCGGCTGGATACCGATTTCGCGCAATTCCTTCACGCTGTGCTGCGTGGGTTTGGTTTTGATTTCGCCGACCATCGACAGATACGGCACCAGCGTCAGATGGATATAGCAGGAATTATCGCGGCCCTGCTCGATGCCCATCTGCCGGATCGCCTCCAAGAACGGCAGTGATTCGATATCGCCGACGGTGCCGCCGATCTCAATAATGCCGACTTCGGCGTCTTCCGTCCCGGCGCGGATCGAATTCTTGATCTCGTCCGTGATGTGCGGAATCACCTGCACCGTGCCGCCGAGATAGTCGCCGCGCCGCTCTTTGTTGATCACGCGTTCGTAGATTTGGCCAGTGGTGAAGTTGTTGGATTTCTTCATCTTCATCGAGATGAAGCGCTCGTAGTGGCCGAGATCGAGATCGGTTTCCGCGCCGTCGTCGGTGACGAACACTTCGCCATGCTGAAACGGCGACATCGTGCCCGGATCCACGTTGATATACGGATCGAGCTTCATCATCGAGACTTTGATGCCGCGCGATTCCAGAATGGCGGCGAGGGAGGCAGCGGCGATGCCTTTTCCGAGGGAAGAAACCACGCCACCGGTGACGAATATGTACTTGGTCATTTGCGAGACCTCCAGCTACGGAGAGTTGGAATTTGGTATTTTACACGAGGGGCGCACGAATCCCGCGACGCGGCGGATTTCCTCGCCGCGAAATCGCATAAACTTCGCGATATGAACGTCAATGGCAAGCCTTACCGCAGCATCTGGACGGATGAACATCCGCGCCGGGTAAATATCATCGATCAGACGCGCTTGCCGTTTTCATTCGAGACACGCGTGTTGGCGAGTCGTGACGAGGTGGCCGAGGCGATTCGGCAGATGCGCGTAAGGGGCGCGCCGTTGATCGGCGTGGCGGCGGCGTTTGGCGTAGCGTTGGCAATGCAACATGACGCGAATGATGGATCGTTGGAAGAAGCCATCTCGCGGTTGGCCGCTACCCGACCGACCGCCGTGAACCTCGCGTGGGCGCTCGACAAAGTGCACAAACAGCTGGCACCGCTGCGGCCTGATCAACGCGCCGAACACGCTTGGTCGTACGCGAGAAAGCTCGCTGACGACGATATCGCCGTCAACGCTGCCATCGGCGAACACGGGCTTACATTGGTTCGCTCGCTTCACGATAAATTGCAGCGACCGATCAACATTCTCACGCACTGCAACGCGGGCTGGCTCGCGACGGTGGATTGGGGAACAGCGCTCGCCGGCATTTTCAAGGCGCACGACGCGGGCATTCCGGTGCATGTGTGGGTCGATGAAACGCGGCCACGCAACCAAGGCTTGCTCACCGCATGGGAATTGCGCGGCCACGGTGTGCCGCACACGTACATCGTCGACAACGCCGGCGGGCATTTGATGCAGCATGGAAAGGTGGATATGGTGTTATTGGGTGCGGATCGCGTGTCGAAACATGGCGATGTGGCCAACAAGATTGGCACCTACTTGAAGGCACTTGCGGCGTTTGATAATGACGTGCCGTTTTATGCCGCCGTGCCTATGTCGACCATCGATACATCGTTAAACGACGCGTTGACGGAGATTGAAATCGAGGAGCGCGCGGAAATGGAAGTCCGCGCCATTAATGGATTGCAGGCCGAAAGTGCTTCAAACGCCGCGCCAGTGCTCATTCTCGATCGCGCCTCGCCGGTGGCCAATCCTGCCTTTGATGTGACTCCGCGCCGCCTTGTCACCGGCATCATCACCGAGCGCGGCGTGTTCGCGCCGGATCAACTCGCTGCGTCACTGTAAGCATGGCCTTTCTCGATCTTCAGCACACGCCACATCGCGCACTGCGCGAAGAAATTATTCGCACCGCGTTGAAAATGAATACGCTGGGCATCAATCAGGGCAAATCAGGCAACGTCAGCGCGCGCATCGACGATCGATTTTTGATTACACCCACCGGCATTCCCTACGAAAATACCAAGCCCGAACAGATCGTAGCGATGCGAATGGACGGCACGCATGAGGGCGATACCTTGCCGTCTTCGGAATGGCGCTTCCACCGCGACATTTACGCGGCGCGTGAAGATGTCCACGCCATCGTCCATACCCATGCGGCCTTCGCGACCACGCTTGCCTGCATGGATCGTGCGATCCCACCGTTTCATTACATGGTCGCGGCGGCCGGGGGAATGGATATTCGTTGCGCGCCGTATGCAACTTTTGGGTCACAAGCGCTGTCAGATTTCGCGGTTGCCGCCCTTGTCGATCGCAATGCGTGCCTGTTGTCGCACCACGGCATGATCGCCTGCGGTGCAACGCTTGAAAAAGCGCTGGCGCTTGCGGTGGAAGTGGAATCGCTCGCGCGCATGTATTGGCAGGCGTTGCAGATTGGTGAGCCGACGCATTTATCGGACGAAGAAATGGTGGTCGTGCTGGAGAAGTTTAAAACTTACGGCCAGCAAGGTGCCCGCGGCGAATAGTGTTTGCAACATTAAGTGTGACAAAAATCACAATTCCTTCCATTCTTGCTCTGACATAAGCGCGACCGATGCTAGCATTTACGTGTAATCCGCGCTCGGCAGGCCGTCGACCGAAAAAAAATAATAACAAGCAGCAGGAATGGCGAACACTTGAATGAATCGTGATATCTCTCGCAAGTTTTTTTCCGATACCAGGACAATTTTGGTGTGGGCAGTTGTATGTCTTTTGCTCGCGACCGGGATCAGCCGCGCCACGGGGCCCGCCGGGCTCGACAACCGCGCGATCATTGGCGCGTATCTCGGTGGGTCGTTGCTACCGAACGGCCCGCAGTCGATGCCTGCATTGCTCTCGCAAACCGGTGCATTTATCGATACACCCAACATGACACCGCACCTCGGCTTGATTCCCTACGACCTCAATTCTCCATTGTGGTCGGACGCGGCGGTCAAGCAGCGCTGGATTGCGTTGCCCTTCGATGGCACCCCCGGTTCGCCCGGCTCGCCGACGATCGGCTATTCGTCAGAAGGTAAATGGACTTATCCCAACGGCACGGTGTTCGTGAAGCATTTTGAACTTGTCATTAATGAACAGACAGGTGCCAAGCGCCGGCTTGAGACACGATTGCTAGTGCGCGATGCGAATGGCGGTGTATATGGTGCATCGTACAAATGGAAGGACGACAACACGGACGCCGAAATTGTCACCACCCCTCAAACTGAAACCGGCATTGAAGTCACCCGTGCCGATGGTGTCACCAAGGAAACACAAAGTTGGCTCTACCCCGGCCAATCGGATTGCGTACGTTGCCACAACAACACCGACCCCACTGATCCTAACGGCACTGGTATGGTTCTCGGCCTGAAATCGCGGCAATTGAACAAAGATTACACCTACAAAACCGGGCGCACCGACAATCAACTCAACACATGGAGCGAGTTGGGTATGCTTGACACGACGCTCTCGAACCCGGCCGCACTTCCGCGCTTCGCTCCTCTTAGCGACAACTCTGCGACACTTGAGCTTCGCGCGCGCTCGTATGTAGATGCGAATTGTTCTTTTTGCCATCGGCCAGGCGGTGAAAACCAGATGTGGGATGCAAGATTCACTACACCTATCCTTTCGCAGAACATCGCGGGCGATGTGACGCGTCCGTTCGCCGTATTACAGAGATTCAACCTCGCCGGCTCGCGCATGCACATCCGCGATTCGGTCGATCCACGCGTCACCGCTTTCCCCGCACCAATGCCGCCGATCGCACGCAACGTGCCGCACACAGAATGGCTTGCAGTGATGGGCGCATGGGCGAACTATCCGTTCGATTCCGTCGAAGCGTTCGCCGTCAACAACCCAACGAAACTGACGATCCGCTTCGACCGCGCGGTGGATGCGAACGATGCAGCGCTGCCGGCGAATTACACGATCGACAATGGCATCAATGTGACCGCCGCCGCGATCGATCCAATGGATGCCACCAAGGTGGTGCTGACGACCTCGCAAATGACGGATGGCACCATTTACCGCGTCACGATAAACCGCATCCGCGAAACCACGGCACCGTACAACCCGATCTGGCCGAATACCTTTGAGGATTTCACCTATCTCGCCGCGCCGCTGGCGCAGACGATCAACTTCGGCGCGTTGATCGACAAGCCAACCACCAGCGCGGCATTCACGGTTTCCGCGAGCGGTGGCGCATCGGGGCAGCCCGTGGTGTTCAGTTCCTTGACGGCGTCCATCTGCACGGTCTCCGGCACCAATGGCGCGGCCGTGACGCTCACCGGCACGCCCGGCCTTTGCACCATAGCCGCCAATCAGGCGGGCAGCACCACCTACGCGGCAGCAGTACAAGCGACGCAATCATTCAAGGTGTTGAAGGTATTCAACATCGTGCTGGAGGGCTCGCAGGAAGCGCCGCTCAATGTGAGCAATGGCGGGGGCGGCGGCACCGCAACCTACGATGTCACGACGAAGCAACTGAAACTGAATTTATCGTATAGCGGCATGGTAGGTGCCGAGAACGACGCGCACATCCATGGGCCGGCAGCGCGGGGTGTTTCTGCCGGGGTGTTGTTTCCATTGGCGGCGGGCAGTCCGAAGACGGATACCGTCACGCTGGATGCGGCGCAGGAGACGCAATTGTTGGCGGGGCAGTTCTATGTGAATGTGCATTCGACGGCGTATCCGGGTGGGGAGCTGCGTGGGCAGATTGATGGTTTCGGGACGGCGGGGAAGGTATTGAGGGTAATTGCGTCAGGTGCGTTGGTAAATGAGCTGTTGGTGAACTTTGGAGCATCACTCACATGTGACGCAGGCAACACTTGTCTTGACAAGTTTTCACTCAATGAATCGGTTCGCCTCACCAATATCTACATCAATGGCGGTAGCCCGACGCCAATTCGTTGGGCGGGATGCGACAGCACACCAAACAACGACTACAACGTCGGCGAGTCCGACTGTGTGGTTCAAATGAACACGTCAAGAACCGTGTATGTCAGCTACTTCGAAACGCCACTTCCACCCAAAGTCACGGGCGCGATCTCTGGCGATAGTCAAGCGACGATTTCATTTACGCCGCCGCCTTTCATTACGATCGGTGCCAATTTCGCGGTAACATGCGCTGCCGTCGGCAACCCGACAGTCACCATATCAGGCACCGCTTCGCCAATCACCGTGCTGGGATTGCTGAATCAAGTCACGTATTCCTGCAACGTGTCCTATGGTGGAAGCGTTCCCTCAAACTCACTTACTGTCACGCCCTACTTGCAGATCGCCTTGTCCGCGCTAAAATCCCGCAAAACCCACTCTGGCAATACTGATTTCGATCTGACCCTGTTCCCGAGCGCTTCCAACACCACCCCCATCGAACCCCGTTCAATCGGCAGCGGTCACAAACTGCTGTTCGAATTCAATCAACCCGTGACAGCTCCCAATTCCGTGACGGCCAAGGACGCAAACAACAACGTAATCCCCAACGTCATACATAGCACCGCACGCAATATCGTCACCGTAATCTTGCCGAACCTTGCGGACAATCAACGCATCTCAATCACGCTCGCCGGCATCAACGGCAATTCCGCATCGAACGTCACCCAAGAAGTCGGCTTTCTCGTCGGCGACATCAATGGCTCCGGAACCGTCACTGCGGCCGACATCATGGCGCTCAAGGCGCGCGCGAATTCAATGTTGGATCAGAACAACTTCCGCTTTGATCTCAACCTGAGCGGCAAGATTGATGGCGCGGATGTTTCCGTGGCCAAGGCGCGCTCAGCGACGAAGCTGCCTTGATCACAGCAGGGCAATTTCTTTTTCAATTCGAAAAAAATGTCTTTCTGAGCGAGGCGAAGGATCTCGCCCGACGACGACGAGATCCTTCGCGTCGCTCAGGATGACAGAGTGTGCAATCGTCGTATCCAGTAAATTACAAGGGACGCCTCGGCGTCCCTTATGGTTTCAACTGCGCAATCGGTACGATTACTTCATCGCCTCCGTCGCTGCCTTGGCAATCTGACCATCCTGCACCGATGTCACGCCGGATACACCCACGCCGCCGATAATCTTGCCGCCGACCATCAACGGCAATCCGCCCTCCACGGCGGATGCATTGCGCAGATTCAACGCGCGTGTGCCGGCACCGCCGCCGCCGACCATGTCTTCAAACACTTTGGTCGACCGCCGATAAATCGCCGAGGAGCGCGCCTTGTCTTCCGCGACATTGATGCTGGCCGTCTGCGTGTCGTCCATCTTTTCAAACGCGACCATATTCCCGGCAGTGTCGACCACCGCGATGGCGACCGGCCAGCCGTTCTTTTTCGCCTCGACCTGCCCAGCCGCGATCACTTTGCGCGCCTGTTCGAGATTGATACCGGTGCCGTACGATGGCACTTGCGCGGTCGCCCACATGCCGACTGACATCAGCGCCGCCGCAGCGGCAAAATGGATGTATGCTCGAATCTGTTTCATCAAAATCTCCTCAGTTTTTTTGGTTGATTAAACGACACCGCATTTGCCGAATGGAACGATGCAACACCCGCCTGGCACCCGGCCCGCGTCAAGCATCTCGATCGCTGCAATCCGAATTCCATTCTCCATCGACGCATATTTACACACCTTTGGGCAATGTCTTTTCCCGCATCGCACTATCAGCAGTCACGACTTTTCTGATGCATCCATTTATTGAGAATTTCATATTTGCGTGACGACGGTTCTAATTATTTCGTCATTCCGGCGAAGGCCGGAATCCAGTCCGTCGTATTGGACAGTACAACGAAAGGGCTGGGTCCCGGCCTCCGCCGGGACGACGGGATTTGTCGCATGCTTTAGTAGTCCTCAAAAGGTGGCTGCGAACGCGTTGAACTGATGCATGCGTCCACCGGGAATACGAACCGACCGCACTCGTACCGCTTCGTGAACAAGCCCTGAAACCACTTTCCGCTCAATGGGACGCTTCAATGAAATCGTTCACTGTGGGATAATTTACCTCCCCCCGGCAACGTCGCGCGTACCGATCCGCGTTCCGCCTCAGCCGCAATAATAAAACTGGAGAAATTGGAATGCACGCCCAGGCAAAACCTATACACGTCAACGATGCGCCGACACGACACGCCAAGCTGCTGGCGTGGGTCGATGACGTCGCCGCGCTCACCAAGCCCGCGCGAATTTACTGGTGCGATGGCACCGACGAAGAGTACAACCGGCTATGCGCGGAATTGGTCGCGGCGGGGACGTTCAAAAAACTCAACGAGAAATTGCGCCCCAACTCTTACCTCGCGTTGTCGAATCCATCGGACGTGGCGCGCGTCGAAGACCGCACCTTCATCTGTTCGGAAAAACAATCCGACGCCGGCCCCACCAACAATTGGGTGGCACCCGCCGAAATGAAAGCCACGTTGCGCGGTCTGTTCGACGGCTGCATGCAAGGACGCACGATGTATGTGGTGCCGTTCAGCATGGGGCCATTGGGCTCACACATCGCGCATATCGGCATCGAGATTTCCGATTCGCCTTATGTTGCGGTCAACATGAAACTGATGACGCGCATGGGCAGAAAAGTGCTCGACGTGCTCGGCACCGATGGCGCATTTGTGCCGGCGTTGCATTCGGTGGGCGCGCCGCTTCAACCCGGTGAAAAGGATGTCGCGTGGCCGTGCAACAAAGATCATAAGTACATCGTGAATTTTCCCGAGACGCATGAAATCTGGTCGTTCGGTTCCGGTTACGGCGGTAATGCGTTGCTCGGCAAAAAATGTTTTGCTTTGCGAATTGCTTCTGTCATGGGCAAGCAGCAGGGCTGGCTCGCGGAACACATGTTGATCCTTGGCGTGAAAACACCCGAAGGCAAGAAACACTACGTCACTGCGGCGTTTCCGTCGGCCTGCGGAAAAACGAATTTTGCGATGCTGATCCCGCCGGAATCCTTCACCAAACAAGGCTGGGAAGTGACCACCGTGGGCGACGATATTGCCTGGATCAAACCGGGCGAAGACGGCAGGATGTACGCAATCAATCCCGAGGCAGGTTTTTTTGGCGTGGCGCCGGGCACTTCATATGAGACCAACCCGAACTGCATGGAGACTGTAAAAGCCGACACGATTTTTACCAACGTGGCGCTCACACCGGAAGGCGATGTCTGGTGGGAAGGCATGACGAAAGAAGCGCCAGCGCATTTGACCGAT
>JANPBQ010000109.1:0-58986 GCA_031430555.1 Betaproteobacteria bacterium | reverse complement strand
CAGTGCATTTTGCTCCCACGTGTGATCACGTTCAAGTTTTTCAAATGCACGTCGCGCGATCGATTCCCGCAAATCCTTGGAGGCCAACAGGGAAGACAGTTTTTCAACGAATTCGCCGCGGTTCAATGGTGTAAACAGAAGTGCGGTTTGCCCATCAACATGCACGTCCTCGATCGGGGCCAGTTTAGGCGCAACAAGCGGCACACGCAGGCCCATGAACTCGAACATCACGATGGGAGAGCCGAACTCATTTGAATGCGGAAGCACCGCAATATCCGCCAGACTCAGGTAGCGCAGGACATCCTTCCTGGGCACGGCACCGGTAAATACAATGTTGGATTGAATGCCCAAAGCAGACGCCTTGAGGCGCGCATCTGCGAGGACGGGGCCATCTCCGACCACCAGCAAGCGGACGGCGGGAAACGGGCCAACCAGCTCGGCAAACGACTCAACCAGAAAATCCAGTCTGTCCCACTTGTCGAACCAACCTGCGACGACAATCACGAGACAATCCTGCAACGCCAGACTTTGGACAAGCGCAGTGTCCCGACTGAGACTGCGGAATTTCTCGGGGTCAACCGCATTAGGCACAACGCGAACTCTTTTTTCATCCACGCCACGCGCCAATATCCGGTCGCGAAGGTGACTTGAGACAGTGAGTATTCCCGTGCATCGACGGAACAGGCTCCGCTCGAACATTCCACATAAGCTCTCAAACGATTGGCGCCGCGCACGATCGCGGATTCCGCTCACTTCGTTTGCCTCCAGCACAAAGGGGATTTTGTATTTCGCCGCTTTCCTGGATCCGGCAACGAGATAAAAGGCGTATCGCTCGTAGACAATATCAAAACGTCCATTGCGCAAGGCTCTTTCCAGGCGCCTTCCCGCCGGAAAGTTGTAGAGTATTTCGGCCAATTCGAACAACGCATTGGGTAAATAGCGGCTCACCCACTTCCAAACCGTTTGCATGCCGCTCGTTTTCACGGTTGATTTATCGACCGGCGCATCGCCTGCGGCTTTGAGGGGGTCAATGCCGGAAGGCGACAATACGGTCACGCTGTGCCCCATCTTTTCGAGCGCATGCACAATACTGACGATATGTACTCCTTCCGCACCACGTCCTTGAGTTCGATGATGGTATAGGATTTTTTTTGGCTGATACTTTTGCTGATTAAGGCGATCCATCACCGCATACCCCGATATAGCGTTTCATAGCGCGCGACCATTTGGTCGATCGAAAATTCGGACTCGAGAAATTTGCGTCCGGCCGCCCCCAAATCACCGCGAATAAACGGAGAGCGAATCAGCGAGCGCAACGCCTGCGCCATCGCGTCGACATTACCCGCCTCGACAAGCATGCCGGACTCGGGCGTGACAGTCTCCGCCATCCCGCCAACATTTGTGCCGATCACCGGAAGGCTCGCGCGCATGGCTTCAAGCACCGCAATTGAGATTCCCTCATAGTTCGACGACATCAGAAAAATGTCGGATTGTGCCAGAAGTTCGGCGATGTCTTGACGAAATCCCGTAATCTCAACGCGACCGTCAATGGCAAGTTCGCGCGCCAGTGCAGCGAGTTTCAGTCGCTCCGGCCCATCGCCAACCAATTGCAAGCGTGACTCCGCGCAATCTGCGGCGTGAAATGCACGGATCATCATCGCCTGATTCTTGATTTCCGCTAAGCGGCCTACCGTGATGCAGCGAACTTCACCATTTGATTTTTTGTCGATTGAGGCACCCGATGTCTTGATGCCGTTGTGAATCGTTGTCATGCGTGAAGCGGCAATTCCAATCTCATCCCGAATGTATTGCTGGATTGAATCGGATACCGTGACTATCTTGGCGAAGCAGGGCGCGAACATGCGTTCCAACCGATGCCGAATGGCTCTCTTGATGCGGGCGCGCCGGCCCGGCGGATAATCCATGTAGGGGCCGTGCACGGTATGGATCATCACTTTGGTACGGGCAAGGGTGCCTGCAAGTGCGGCCTCGAGATAGACGCCCCAGTTGTGGGCATGCAATACATCAATCTTGAAGCGACGCAGCACCCCCGCGAGCCGAAAGGGGACTAAATAGTCATTGCCTTCCCGCTTGTCGAGGCACAACACACGAATTCGTGGATCGACCGTACCGCCGAGGTCGCCGACCTGTTTTACGCAACAGATCGTCACTTCATGCAGTTCCGCCATCGCATTGGCGAGATCGATGGCCACTTTTTCCGCGCCGCCAAACTCCAGCGATTCGATTAGATGCAAGACGCGCATTTGGCTACGAGCTTTTCGCAACGGACGCGCGGGTGCCGGCAACTTCGCGTACTTTGAGATACATGTCCCAGGCGCTCACGTAATGAAGCCGATAGCCGGGCCGGTCGCGAAAGCGCGCCTCAAGGGCATTCCACAAATCATCAAAGCCACCGGAAAACAGCATGTCCATGGTCTCATCCACGGCACCATGCGTATGTACCTTGATGAAAATGTGTTCGGGTGCGTCGTGCACACCGATTGCGCAACGCTCCCACAACGCGACACGCTGAGGTGTCGGCGGTGTATCGTGAGAAATCTCGGATGCCTCAATGCGCGGCACGATGTCCAATTTTCGACTCATCCAATTGAGGCAAAGTGGTCCTTGAATCAATAGCAACTCACCGGGGCTGCCCCATTTTCCGCGGGTCGCGTCCTTTCCGGTGTCGTGGGACTTGCATTTTCCTGGTTGGCCGCGCGCGAAATAGATCGAATTTATTTTCGATGTTTGCGTATCACTCGGCGCCGACGGCATGGTCATATCGCACTTGCAACCGGTGCGCACCAGCACATCCAATTCATTGGTGACACCGCACCAACGCCCATCGGGGCGGGAATTGTCCAGTGCCCAATTGCCATGGATAAAACAATAGGCGATTTGGTTGTCCAACGGATCGCGCCGCAAATAGCCATGGCGTTCAAACAGGGTGGTTTTGAACTCGTTCAGCGTACGCTCAAGATTCTCCGCCGTGTCGTTGTCATGGTGCAGATGAAGTTCGACGTCGCCCAAACCTGCAGCGCAGATCGGTTTCAGTTGATCAAGAACGTCGGGATCATACTCTTCGGCGGGATAGAAAAAGGAATGCACGGGATGTTTACCATCGCTATCGCGATGTTTCGACGCTAGGGCAGGGTAGTGCTCCGTCCAGCGTCTGACTCGCGCGTGCGCGGTGTCGCGGTTGGCACCGTATCCGTAGGGTTCATAGTGATCCGCAAAGCAAAAATAGACGTCGATACCCGCTTCCGACTGAGCGGGAGCAGTCGAATTGAAATGCCGGACGTAGCTGCCGATCCAGAGGTACATGTTGCGCGTACGCAAGATGAGCCAAAAGGCGGCGACCCCGACTGCGGCAAGCGTGACAATGACAATAAGCGCGTTCACTTTCGAAATTTCCTCAAGTTCCTGCTCATCGCTTCGCTTTCTTCCAATTGACATTCTGTGTCTGCCGGAGGTGCCGGATCATCCCGAAAAAAGCGGCAAGATTCATCGTGCAAAAATAGAATGGAACGTAGATGAATGTGGGTAAGTGGACATGTTTTCGCATCGCCCATCCGACAAGCGCGAGCGTATAAAACAACAACTGCGCAATCACCATTGCGAAATATAGCGGAGAGTCGATGAGCATTACTGAGGCGATAAACAGCACAATCAGCCAGACGGGCGAAGTCCAGCGAAGTATCTTGTGCGAGAAAAACGCGAACGTGAACCAGTTCCGCGGTGGTAACAAGAATGCGGCGTGTCGTGAGATTGTCTGAAATCCGCCTGCGACCATGCGCACTTTTACGAAGAAATCGTCGTTGATTTCAATTGACGCAAATTCGAGTGACTCGGCACCAGGTTCATAGAGGATACGATAGCCCTTCTTGACGATATTCAACGTCAATTCGGCGTCGTCGTTGATGACTGCGGCATCCATCGGCTCATACAATTCGCGCCGCACGGCAAATATCTCGCCATCGCCGTTGGTGATTGTGCCCAATCGGCTCTCTGCCAGTTTGATCGCGGATTCATAACGCCAATAGAGGCTGTCTCCTTCGCTGGATTCCCTGTCGCGCGCATCGCGGATACGTTTGATTCCGCACACGCCGCCGACCGTTGGATCGGCAAAATTCTTCACCAATGCCCGAATCGCCCCGGGATTGAAATCGTTGTTTGCGTCAGAGAAGACCACAAGCTCACCGCGAGATGCGGGTATGCCGCGATTCAGTGCGGCAGTTTTTCCGCGACGCTCCGGCGAATGCATCGAAATCACGCCCTTGTCCTTGAACCCCTCGACAATCGATGCGGTGCCGTCGTTTGATCCGTCCGAGACGACAATAATTTCAAACAGTTCCGATGGATAGTCGATGGAAATGGAGTTTGCGAGTTTTTGTCCAATGACTTTTTCTTCGTTGTAGGCCGCAATGATCAGACTGACGGCGGGCAATTTGGCGTCTGCCGACATGTTCTCCGACGCGTTTTTGGTTGTCAGTTTCGCCATCAGAATGACGGCCGCAGGGTAAATCAGATAGTGGTGTGCAAGCAGGCCAAAGGAAAACCAGAAAATCCACGTACTCATTCGGCTCTCCCGGCGGTTCCCTGCGCCGGTTCGACATTGATGCGTGGTCCGGGATGCGCAAGGAGTGCGACCGTTGTGTCGCTCAAGAGGGCGGTCAATCGCGCACGCTCGTCGGGCAACGACACGTTGAACGTAAACCGAACGCCGATGTCATGAACCAAATATAGCGTCGCCCAAAGCAGCGGATCCGCCGCACTTATGCCGACGTACTTCTGATATTCATTCAGCAATCGGTTTTCCTCTGGGGTGAAATTCCATGAAAGTATCGCTGTCCGATAGACCTCGGAAATACGCATGGATTGACGGATGCTGCGGTTGTAGGCAATCAGATACAGAAGATCGAGGAACGGGAATCCTTGTTTTGAGGAGAGCTCCCAATCAATGACGCCGACAACCGCCAATGTTCTTGGATTCAAAATCACATTTTCGAGCTTGTAGTCGCCATGTTGCCATACGGTTTGCCAATCAACGCCCGTGGGTCGGCTTTTCGTAAGCTCACGAAGGCATTGGAACGCCGCTGCAAACGTGGGATACCGGTCAATCGCGTGTTGGAAAAGCGCGTCAATTTGTACAGCGCGAAGCAACTCCGACGAGGAACTCCGTTCCATCGTCGCCACATGAAAGTCAGACAGAAATTTGACGGCATGGCGGGTTGCCGTTTGCGTACCGGGGCAGTTCCGGTCGATGGTCATACCAGGCAGCTCGGTCAGTACGAAGTAGCGAAAAGCGCCAAGGGATCCCTTAGATACGACTTGTGGAAGTTTTCCGCGCAATGCCGGCAGGCGCAACGCCAATTCGCTCAACGTTGCCGCTTCGACTTCCCTTCGCGCGATGGCTTGGCTGTCGTCGGTGAGAATAATGACGAATCGTCCATATTGTTCTTCCTTCACGCCATAGGAAATGATCGCCTTTCGCCACAACAACTGGCACTTCTTCATCTCCAACGGCGCAGACCCAACACTCGGAAACGCAGGCAGCTTTTCTGCGAGTTGCTCGATGACGGACGGCGAGATGTATTCCTTCGAGACGACAAGGCCATATGCGGGTGCCCAGCGCTGTGCGCCACCTTTGCCGTAACACCACTCCTTGATGCGTTCTCGCCAGAGGACGCTATTTTTGACCGACTTGTAGCCTTCGTCGGATAAAATTTCAAACACGCGTCCATCCTCCAAAATGAAAGGATTTACCCGCACCAGGTTGTTTGTGAAGCCGGCAATTGCAACCAAGTCTCGAACTTCTTTGGGTCGGAATCGATTCCCGTTTCGAAACAGGGGGCCAAGACCCGAAAGGGACGCGCCATTGCGAAATCCGAGATAGCAGTAGCCACCCGGCCGAAGCAGGCGATTCACCAGACAAAGCAATTGCCTTATTGGGAGTTCACTGTTTTTTTCAAGCAGCTTTCCATCAATGTCGTGCAGGATGAACGCGCCGATACAGGCTTCGCCCTTTGGGATCAGCCACTCGGATTCAAGCTGCCGGCAAAGTTTGCGACAATCGTCGGTCGGACTCGCATGTTCGTCATTCGACGAAAAATCAATCGCATGGACATCCATGCCTGCTTTGCAAAAAAAACCACTCGGATAAGAAGGCGCAAAATCGACGCAAAGCACATCACCCATTGGATTGGCACCGAGTACGGTAAACCAACCTGGTGCGTCGTTTGAAGTTTCAGTGTAATTGGGAACATGATCGTACTTTGATTGCGGTCCCGACCGAGGCATCGTGGCGAGGGTTGCATCGTTGCCTGGATGAACACCGGAGTCCATTTCCAGGGTAAAAACGCTGGGAAGTTCCACCATCGCGCGGAACCATGCGGTCGTGGTACTTCTTTCAACCTGGAGGCGCGGCATCGCAAATCGATCCACGCGATCCAGGTAATTGGGACCGGGAATGTACGACAGCGCCAACTGATAGCCGGCGCTTTTCACGGCCGAAATGACGCGAGCATCGAACGCATTCGGCCCCCCCTCCGGATAGGCGATGACGTTGGTGACCCTGCCCAAATGACGCTCAATGCAGGCGCGAGACTCAACAAGTTCAAACTTGAGCGCGTCGTCATCCAGCTTGGTCAGAATAGGGTGCGAGACCGCGTGCGAGCCGAACTCAATGCCGTTGTCTGCCATTTCACGCACTTGTGCCCATGTGAGTGGGCTGCTAAGTCCGGAATCCTCAGGATGCGGTGTGGTGCGCAGTGTTGCGTCAAGCCATTGAATTTTTTCGCGACGCACTGCGTCGGGTACCTCCTTAAGAAACGACTGCACTTTTTCCGCAGCTCGACGCCGTGAAGTGATATCGCCAAGTTCAATGAGTTCATCGAGACCGGGAATATGCAGTGGTCCGGGCGCTGCGTGGAACAGCAGATTTGAAACCTGGTCGAACCAAAAAACATCGCTGGTGCCCACATATCCGGTCGATAGAAACACCGTCGCAGGCACGCCGAAACTTCGCAGTATCGGAAATGCATGGATAAAGGTATCCGCATAGCCGTCGTCAAACGTGACCACAATGGCGCGACGGGGCAGCGTTTTCTTGTCATTCAATGCGGCCACAACGTCGGCAAAAGTGATTGGCGAAAAGTTTTTGGCGACGTATTCGATCTGATCGTGGAAATCTGTCGTCGATGCGCTGATCAGCGCCGGATCAAATGGAAAGGTGGTTTCGTCAGCGACGTTGAAGACCCGGTGGTAGGTCAAAATGCGCAGTTCCTGCATGTGCCACGCAGGCAGGTGCGGCAATAAAGACAATATGCCGGTCCTGTGAAGGGCGCTTGCCAACAGCTCTTTCTTGCCGGTCATTTTGCTACGACCTCGGGTTTCAGAATTGCCATCTCCGCATCAAAAATAGAGCGCTGTAAATCTGCTACTTCAGCATCCAGGCAAGTTGCACGAAGTAAGAATAGGCGAAATCGCGACGCTTGTTGCGCACCCTTTCCTTTAGGTTGATTGTCGCGACTGCGCATAGGCCACTCAGAAAACAGCAAGGCTCGTACTCAAGCATGACAAACATTGCGCTCGGCACATGGCCGAAAAACATCGATGCAATTGCAGCAAATCAATAAAGCGAAAGAATTCCAACCTCCGACACTTTCCAACTGTCACTTTGCAAGCAGGCCAAGTTGATCCAAACTTTCGCGCATTGTACAAAAGGGAAAATCCGCCAGTAGCTGCTCCAGCCTCGGTTCGCAGCGGCGCAAATTCAGATAATGCCGGAAGCGCGACTTCATGCTTGCGTCGGGAATTCTCGGTTGGTCCGGGTCGATTTCCCATGGGTGCATGTAAAACACGAAATCCTGCCCGTCGCGATTGACGGATTTCAGCGCCCATTTGGTGAAGGCATAGGGAAACAATCGAAAATAGCCTCCGCCGGCAATCGGTATGCGTACGCCGCCACGTTGCAGCACCGTGATCGGATACTCGACGATTTCCTGGCCATTCGGGGTTTTCATTCGATGTGGCAGGCGAGGCGCGTCGGGAATGCCGTATTTGTCGTGCCAAACCGGAAAGATACTTGAATCGTAGAGAAACCCCGCGTCGCACAGCACGTCGAGCGCCCAGAGCGACTGTTTCGTAATGGAATAGGTTGCCGCACGGTAGCCAATCACCGGTTTTTGACACTGATCTTCAAGCAGCGCTTTGCTATCGATGGTCTCGCGTCGAAATTCGTCAACCGACTGACGATAGATTAGCCGGTGCGTCATCCCGTGCGAGGCGATTTCGTGGCCCTGCGACGCGATCGCCCGGACGATGCCGGGGTAACGGCTGGCCACCCAGCCCAGGACAAAAAAGGTGCCGCGCACACCGCGACGGGCAAGCAGTTCCAGCACGCGGTCGGTATTTGCCTCGACGCGCGAGGCGTAATTTTCCCAACTGGAGCGTTCGACCACCGACGTAAAGGCTTCGACCTGGAAATAGTCTTCGACATCGACGCTAAACACATTGCTCATGGATTGATCCGCTCCCTATCCCGCCTATTGGACTTGCATCACGAAAACATGCGATCGCGCAACTTGCGCACGCTATCTTCAAATCGAAATTTCATGCACCGGCGCCGCGCGACGATCCAATCCAGCGGCATGGTTTCGGTCGCGAGTGACCGCTTTTGTTGATTCTCGCCCCCGAGGAAGTCATAACAATTTGCACCGTTCCGAAGGTTGAATTCGATCGCCGCGAACTGTGCGACCGTACCGGGCCAATTCTTTTCGGCCAACAAGTCGTAGTCAAACCCCGACTGGTAATTATGCACGACGCCGTTCCAGCAAAAATTATAGAGATACCCGATCCAGTGATCGCCAAATCCGACGCGAAGAATTTGAATCTCGCCGGCGGATGCTTTTTCAGCGACCAGCGCGGCATGAAACCGTTTGAAAAATGAGTTGGAAAATGCGCCCGGCTTTCCCTTTCGCACCCAGGAGATTTGATGGAGCCGACCCAGCTCGCCTAACCACGATTCGGCGTCCTGCCGGCTTGTTCCGGCACTTTCAACCCGCAGTGGGCCGAGTTTCTCGTATTCGCGCAAGGCTCGCCGGAGTTGATGGCGCATGTTCCCGCTCAATGCATTCAGGTAGGTGGCACAGGTATTGCGGATTTTCTGCAAATCCACCGTGTGACCCGACCAGGCGATGCGGCGGCGAATGTCCCACCGAGCGCCTTGCGGCGGCACAAACGCATCCGATGATTGTGCTGCGTCGATGAATACTTCGTCCCACCCGTTCGACATGAAGTAGTCGATTGCGGCGCGCATTACGCGCGCATGTTTTGTCGATTCCGCGAGAATTCCGTTGTATTCAATGCTGATTTCATCGAGCGCGTCATCACCCGTTTTGTTGAGAAAAATGGCCTTGGACGAAATGACGCCATGGCGTCGAAGGTTCCGGGAAAAGGCGATAGCCAAGCCGACAATTTCGCCATCCTCGGTCGCGGCAAAGAGCAGTGGTGGGGGCGAAATCGGCAACAACTTCAGCCAGGTGCCGATCCAGCTCCAACTGAGGAAATACGCGCAATTCGTGCGCTCCTGCAAATGCCGCCAAGTCGGCTCAAGGCCCGCAATATTGCCGATGGGTTCCAGCCGGCATTCGATAGGCGAAGTCAATTCACGTCACGCCGCGTCGTCCCGACCCGCCTCGCGCGTCCTTACCCAGTCCAGAAGCCGGCGGAACAACGCGGTTGAAACCAGGTTGCTCCGTTCAATACGCAACATCGTCGCGTCAAGCCGGCGCATACCTTGTTCAATTTGCTGTAGCTGCTCACTAAGGGCATCGCCACCAACACCTGGAACAATATTGAACTCTTTTGCGGTCGAATTGGGAGCAGCGTGCAATTGCACGACTTCTCCTTTCAATGTGGGCGACACGGCTACGTCGTTTGCCGCACCACTGTCGGTTTTTCGGCGGCGCTTCACTGCCGGGCCACCTCTTGCCTCGTCATTCATTTCCGCGGCAACTTCTTCAACATCGGCATCGTTGAACACTTTTTTGTCCGCCAGATACCCGTACCACAGCAGGCGGTCGCAAACGGAATTGATGCGGCGGGGAATGCCGCCGCTGGATGCGTAGATTGCGCGGTGTGCTTCCGGCAAAAATTGCGGTACGTTTTTCCACCCGACACAGGAGAGCCGGTGTTCAATATAGCTCTGGGTTTCCGCCTCGCCCAGTGGTCCGACATGGCAGGCCGCGATGACGCGCTGGCGCAACTGCTCCATTTCGGGGCCCTGCAAGGTCTCCCTGAATTCGGGTTGACCAATCAAAAAACTCTGCAAAAGCGCGTGGGTTTCGAGCTGAAAATTCGACAACATCCGCAATTCTTCGACCGCGCGGGGCGTCAGGTTTTGCGCCTCATCGACCACCAAGAGGCAGCGCTTTCCATCGCGCGCGACGGAAACCAGGAATGCTTCAAGCAACAGGAGTAAATCCGACTTTTCCGTTTTCTTTGTAGGAATTCCGAATGCGGCGGCAACCATGCGCAGCGTGTCATCGGCATCAAGTTGAGTGCTGACGAGATGTGCGGCAACCACTTGCGATGAATTCAACTGCCCAAAGAGATTTCGAACCAACGTCGTTTTGCCGGCACCGATTTCGCCGGTGATGACAATGAATCCCTCATTTTGATGGAGTCCATACTCGAGGTAGGACATCGCGCGCCGATGTTGGCGGCTGCCGTAGTAAAAAGTGGGATCCGGGTTGAGTTGAAACGGCTTGCCACTCAATCCATAAAATGATTCATACATGTTTTAAATGGATACTTAAAATCTGAATGACATCGATGAGACAAACATGTTTTCCCGGTAACTTGTCGCTACCGTACTGTCAAACGTGATGCGCTGCAAGCCCAAGGAGGCGGTGGCATTTTGTCCCAACTGCGTCACAAGGAATAAGCTCTGGAGTCGCTGAGTCGTATTCTGATTTTCATTGAACAAGCCTTCGGTCCGAAATTGCGACAAGACCATTCTCAGATTGGATACCCGTGAAAGTCGAAAGGCCCAGGTGGCGTTGTATCGGGTTTGTCGGAACTCTTCCACAGCGCTCACACCCGTCGGAGACGTGGCGATAGCATTGAGTGCGCGCTGTTCACGCTGTCCGATGGCAATTGTTACGGTGTTTCTGTTGCCACGCAGCACGACCGAGGCTTCCAGCCGACGGCTCACGAACGGACTAAAGGTAAGAAAGCCTCCCTGAAATCCGGATGTCGCGGGAATTCCCGATTGTTCGAATCGACCTTGAGTGGCGTCGGCGCGTCCGACAGGATCGGGAATGGTGGAAGCCAAAAGATCCAACAAAAGGCTGTTTACTGATGAGGGATTCGACCCCGTGAGCTCATTGGATGAAATGGCAATTTCTTTTGCGCTGCTTAATGCCCATGCGGTCAATGGCGTGCGGTGAGTGATTGAAACCAGATGATCGTTGCCGAAGAACCGTTTTTGCGTCACCGCAGCCACTTTCGTTCGCTGACTGGGAGACCATTCTGCACCGACGCCGAAAGTGTTACGTGTCCGTTTTTCCAGACCGTCCAGATCAGTCGTTTCTGTGCCTCCACTGACGGACACCTGCATTTGTGCATCCAGTTTCGCCGTAACCGAGGCGCGAACCCTGGAGTCGCGTCTTTTGCCAGTCACATCATTGTCCAAAGTAAGTGAGTTGCCATCGATTGACCAACCAAACCAATCAGCTGAAGTTGCACTTTTGATGAATCCGGAAAGTTCTGACGTTCGCGAGTCGGGAAATGCAGTCTCTCCCGTGCGGGTCTCGGCTGCATTTAAACGCAACTGATAGTCTGCGAGATTGCCAAGTGCGCCGCGCACGTATGGCGCGAACTGGTAGGTGATTGTTTCAATTCTGTTTGATCGAGAGTTTGCAACTTCCGTCACATCTGCAGAACCGAACGCAGAACGACTCTGTTGCGAAATATTGGCCCTTGCATCAAGAAACAACCATTTTTCCACTGCCTCGAGGGTCGCATTTGAATTCAGGCGACGTTGCGTACTGTTCAGACTGGATAAACTGGAATGGATCAGTCGTTCGACCTGAAAATCAATATTGGCACTGGCTCTGGCGGCGCGATAATCCATTGAAAGGCCGGCAGCGGCGTCCGTCACCCAGTCGCTCTTGGCCAAACTCGCGCCTACAGACGCGGCATTGTCCGTGTAGCGTTCACCAATATTCAGCGTCGGTATGATTCGAAATGACGGCGGACGATCCTGCGAAGCACTTGGCTCGGTTGTGGTCAACGGTGGGACAATTGGCGGAACGGTTTGGCTATTTGCGGACGCGGCAAACAACATTGCCGAATACGAGGCTGCGAGCCCCCATTCTCGCATCGGTCTTTTCGGCAATCGCTCGGACTGCCGCCGGCACGAGTTCACATGAAATTCAGGAACCGTAGCCATACCCATACCCGTAGCCATGGGCACCTTGGCCGACGGTTCGCGCTTGATTCAGCACCATCATCTTGACGGGACAGTTCTCAATGGTCGCCAAGGCGCGTTTCACGTCCGCCTGCAAGGTCGACTCGGCGTGGACAATGAATATGATTTGTCCCATCTGCGTCGCCAAAACCCGTGCTTCCGTGGTCACTAATAGCGGTGGCGAATCAAAGACAATCAGTCGATCGGAGTACCGCGCCGAAAGTTCCTCCAACAACTTTGCCATCGAGGCACTCGCCAGCAATTCCGTCGCGTGCGGATGTGAGTTTCCACTAGGCAAAATCGTGAGTTTTTCGACGTTGGTTCGCAATAGCACCTGATTGAGATCGAGTGATTTGTTGTCCAACACATCAAGCAAGCCTTTGCAGGCCGGCAAACCCAGCAGGTTTGGCAGCGAAGGGCGCGCGACGTCCGCATCGACCAACAAAACGGTCTGATCTTTTTCCATGGCGAGACTCATGGCCAGATTCACTGCCGAAAATGTTTTTCCTTCACCTGGAACACTACTCGTTACCATAATCAAATTGCCGTGCCGAAGGGGAACCGCCTTTCCTTTAGAGGCGTTCGCGATCAACGGGCGTTTCAGAATGCGAAACTCGTCGGCAATCCGCGTGCGAGGCATATCGGGTGTCACAAAGCCGAGCGATGCGAGCCGTGCAAGATCGAGATCAAATCGCGGTAGCCCGCTCGCAACCGCGCTATTGGCGTTCGCCGCGCCGCGTTCGGCCATGGTGGAGTCGGCATGCACAACCGCGTGTATTGGTGCCACCTGCGTTGGCACTATCGGTACGTCGACTGCGCGCTCGTGAGCCCTCTCGAGGATTCGATCGGCAGGTAATTCGACGCCGGCGCGCCTCAATTCTTCCAGGCGTTTCGCGGCTCGTTCAATGAGGCTCATCTTTTAGCCCTAGCCCGCACGCGCAGAGAGCAGCGTTAATGCGACGAGGCCCGCCAAATATGTGCCGATAAGCGCTCCGACTCCGGCAAAAAATTTGGACGCGCTTCGTCTGGCGGCTTTCTTGCGCGTGTCGTCCGTTAAGATCGAGACGGTTCCGAGTATTGGCAGGCCAGTCACCTCTGCCAATGCGCGCCCATCGTAGAAGGCCGGTCGAACTTCCCGCGCGATGAATGCGGCAGCAAATCCAGCGACAATGGCGGCGAAAAACGCCATTGGGAAAAGTATTGCCCGATTCGGAAACACCGGCCCCGGCGACACGCGCGGGGGATCGATCATGCGGAAATCTGCAACACCGGAAACGGATTGCATGTCGCTGGAAATATTGGCGGATTCGCGTTTGGAAACGAGACTGTCATAGTTTTTCTTGTTGACTTCATAGTCGCGGTTCAATTGGGTTGCTTCCGCCTCAAGCTGTGGGACCATGGTTGCCGCCGCTTTGAGTCGTGCATGGCGCCCGGAATACTCGGCCACGCGCGCGCGCAACGACGCAACCGTGGCTTCCGCCTGCGCCAGCGAGACCTTGAGTTGCTCTGACGCTCTCACGCCACCGCCAAATGACATCGGCGCCGCAGGCGCGCCTTCTTTGCGCCGCGCCGCTAAAAGCTGAATGCGTTGTTGTTCCAATTCGCGGATGACCCGCTGAACGCCGACGACATCCGGGTGGCTTTCCGTATATTTCTGCAGGAGGCCATCCAGACTGCGGCGCTGCGCGTCGATGCGCGCCTCGACGTCGGACACCATGGCGTTCGAGACCGTCGGAAGGGCGGCTCCTGCAACTGAACTGGGTTCTTCGTTGGCCAAGCCGCGCTTGAAGGCATCGCGGGTATTTTCCGCTTCGCGCAGGTCAAGTTGGGCACGTTCCAGCAGACCAGCCGTTTCGGCGAGCCTCGCAAAATAGTTGCCGCCCTCGCCGGCCGCCATGCCCAAGGAACGAAGCTTGAATTCCTTCAGTCTTACCTCGGCATCTTGCAATTTTTTCTCATACGTGGCGATTTGTTCGTCGATGAATTTCTTTGCCGCGTCGGTATCGCTTGTCTTGTCTCCGTGGCCGGATTCGATGAACATCGAGGAAAATACTTGCACGACTTTTGTTGCCGTTGCGGGATTTGTATCGCGGTAAGTCAACAAGTAAATATTGTCGCGCCCGCCGCCGTCTATCTTGAGGCGCTTGATAACGCCGTCAACCGCCCTTTCATATTCGGCTTTTGATTTGGCACCGGCATCGAGTCCCGCAGTTTGAACCAGTTTTTCAACGTTGGGACGACTAATGATGCTGCGGCTCAACATGGCGATCTGCTGAGCGTCGTTGGGCTGCACCGTGAGTCCCGACATCAGCGGTTTGAGAATTGAAGCCGTGTTAACGTAAATTCTTGCGGACGCTTCAAATCTGTCTGGCAAAAACGCAATCGCCACGATGGCGTCGATGGCGACGATCCATGCCGATGCTAATCCCAGCCATCGATATCGCCACATTCCCCGCAGCGTAATTATTAATTGGCGCAGTATTTCGTCCATCTAATGCCTATCCCATGAATGGCGATGTGCGTCGCCGTCCGTTATATTCGCGATTCAATTGGTGGCCCTTGCAATCCGACGTTCTAGAACCAGCTTTGTGGAATGATCAGGACATCGCCCGGTCTCATTTCCACGTTTGCGGATATATCCCCACGCTTGATGAGATCCTTGATGCGCACGCCGTAGCGCTTGTTGCCGTCAAGGGTTCGAAGAATGCTTGCGCCATTTCCATCGGCGAATTCGGTGACGCCGCCGACGGCAATCATGACGTCAAGTAACGTCATTTTTTGCTTGTAGGCAAGGACCTGCGGCTTGGCCGCTTCGCCAACGACACGAATCTGCTCACTGTAAGGGCCGACAAAACTGGTGACAACCACGGTGACAACCGGATCACGAATGACCTTCGACAACGCTTTTTCGATATCGCGCGCCAACGTCGAGGAATCCTTGCCCAATGCAGGCAGATCCTCGACCAGGGGGGCGGCGATCTTGCCGTCCGGCCGAACCGGAACCGTCATGGATAATTCCGGATTCCGCCACACGACGATATTCAACGTATCGCCCGCACCAATTTTGTATTGATAGTCGGGCGACGCCGCCAACGCAGGAGCAGGCGGATATCCGCCGATGGCGCAACCCGCCGCCAGCGTTGCGACCGCTAACGCGACCGCCAAAACCTTGCCCATTTCAACCCATCGATTAGACATGTGACCTCCTCGTTGAACCGTAACTTGATTGCTGGATAATTGCATTGTTTCATCCGCCCGGCGCATGCTCGAATCACCCTGAAACGGCATGCTAGTATTCGACGCGACGCGTTTCAATTTTGCCGAGGCCGCCAAGATAGAGCATGGCGGTGCCTCGTAAAGTCTTGTACTCCTGAAATTGTTCCGACGCGCGTGGCGCAGGACAAAATGTCATTGAATTGCGACTCTGGCGAACGATCATTTTTCTTCAGAGATATTATCCACGATTATCCTCGTCCATTGGTGAAGCTGTGACCGATTTGCTACTGCGCCGCCTGCGGCGTTCTTGGTTTGATACAGGTCGCGCCGAGAATCGGTGCCGATTGGACAGCCCATATTGGCGCGGGTTTCCTCGATGAACGGCAAAATTCTCATCACCGGCGGTGCCGGCTACATCGGTTCGCACACCTGCATTTCGCTCGTCGAGGCGGGCTTTGAATTGATGGTCATCGACAATCTTTGCAATAGCAAACACGAAGCGATTCGCCGTGTCGAGAGTATTTGCGGCAAGTCGATTGCATTCTCGCGGCTTGACGTGCGCGATCGACCAGGGTTGCGCGCACTGTTCCGGGAAAATGCCATTTCGGCGGTGATTCATTTCGCCGGGTTGAAGGCCGTCGGCGAGTCGGTGGAAAAGCCGCTTGAATACTACGACGCGAATGTCTCCGGCAGCTTGATTTTGTTTGAAGTGATGGCCGAGGCAGGCTGCAAGACCTTGGTGTTCAGTTCATCGGCAACCGTCTATGGAGATCCCCAGTCGGTTCCCATTACCGAGGATTTTCCGCTGTCGGCAACCAACCCATACGGCCGCAGCAAATTGATGGTGGAGGACATTCTGCGCGACCTCTATCGCGCCGATCCCGAATGGCGGATCGGGCTGCTCCGCTATTTCAATCCGGTCGGCGCTCATCCGAGCGGACTGATCGGTGAAGATCCGAACGGCATCCCCAACAATCTCATGCCGATCGTGAGCCAAGTTGCGCTGGGTCGACGGGAAGTACTGTCGGTTTACGGCGATGACTATCCCACGCGCGACGGGACGGGGGTGCGCGATTTCATTCATGTCATGGATCTCGCGTTTGGCCATGTCAAGGCGTTGTCCGCGTTGCTTAAAACTGCGGGCATGTTCACACTCAATCTGGGCACTGGCAACGGGTATTCCGTGCTCGAAGTGGTGCGCGCGTTCGAAGCGGCAAGCGGACACAAGGTGGGATATCAAATTGCACCAAGAAGAACCGGGGATGTGGCGGAGTGCTTTGCGGATCCCGCACGCGCGGCCGAATTGATTGGCTGGCGCGCGACGCGCAGTATTGATGACATGTGCGCTGACGCGTGGCGATGGCAAAGCAACAATCCTGATGGTTACCCTGATTCCTGATTTTGCGACAAACTCAAGCACTAACGCGGGTTTCAGCGGCTAATGCCCCCGAAAGCCGCGCCAATGCTGGGCTTTCTATTAAATTAGCAGGCTACAGCCCTTGAAGCAGTCTTTCCGCTTCCGCCTTCATGGGGCCCGCGATGGGGGAGCCAACAATCACCTCGAGTTCTCGTCTCGCGCCGACTTTATCCGCCGATTTGATCAGCCCTTTCGCAAGGTGCAGACGCGGCTCAATTGCATTCGGTTTTGCCGCGACCGCGCGCGTCAGGATTTCAATTCCCCGCTTCAGGTCACCACGATTAACAAGCAGCCAGCCGAATGTATCCTGCACGTCCGCGTTATCCGGCGCGATCGCGTAGGCTTTTTCGGCAAATTCGAGCGCACCTGGATCCTGCATTTCATTCAGCAACCAGGCCATGTTATTCAACACGGCAAGATTATCGGGTTGAAGCGCAATAACTTCGCGATAGCGCACTACGGCGTTCTTATAATCTTTGTTTTGTGCGGAAATATTGCCCAGATGGAATCGAACGACGGGATCCTTGGGACTTTCTTGTAGCCACTTGGCGGCAATTTTGTCGGCGTCGCTGGATTTGCCGGCCGCCTGGAGCAATTGAATCTGCTTTACCACCAGCGCGGCTTCCGGCTGACGTTTCATGCCTTCGGCATAGGCGCTGGCGGCTTCGCTGTGTTTCTTCTGGCTTGCCAGCACGTCGCCTTCCATCGTGAATCCAACCGCCTCTTTCGGGCGCGCCCTCTGTATTGCCCTGGTTTCCTTAAGGGCTTCATCTGCCTTGCCTGCGGCGAGTTGTGCGGTTACAAGTTGCCGCTGCGCTTCCAGTAGATCCGGCTTCATAATCAGCGCCTTGCGCAGGGCCAGAATAGGTGAGTCGACTTGCTTGGCGGCGAATTGTGCAGCGGCGAGGCGCATCAGTGGCAAGGGTGAATCGGGCAGCAACAGCGCGAGCCGGTTAAACGTCACAATGGCCTGATCCGCATTTCCCGCCGCGAGTTGAGTTGTGCCCAATGCGTCCACAAGTCCTGGGTCGTCCGGCATGGCCTTTACCGCCACTTGCGCCACCAGCAGAGCGGCTTGCGGGTCACGATTTTGCGTGTGGTATTTGATGAGCGCAATGCGCGTCGCGGAAGACGTCGGATTGGCCTTGATCGCGCGCTCAAAGGTGGCGACAATTTCTTTCGGCAAATCTTTCGCAACAATTTGCGCTTCGGCCAAAGAGAGGATTGCGCTATCGTTGGCCGGCTCTTTGGCAAGAATTGCTTCAAAACGCGATTTCGCCAGCGCCGGGTTCTTGGCAGCAAAGTCCAGTCCGGCAAGCATGCGCGCTGCCGGGAGGTAATTGTATTGAAGTACCAGCGCGTGTTCGAGGCTCGCGCGTGCGCTTTTGACATCCTGTTTTGCCAATTGGACCGTTGCGCGAGTCGCGAACGTAAGTGGATTGGTGGGCTGCTTCTTCTCGAGTGCCGCGACTGCGGTCAGCGCCTTGTCATACTGCTTTTGACTCATATACGCGCTGACGAGCGAAAGGTCTGCCTGATATGCATTTTTGTCGAGTCCCGACGCGGTTTCGAGATCCTCGAGCGCACGCACAGTTTCGCCAGTCGCCAGCCGGATTTGTGCAAGCCGCGTGCGCAGCACCGCACTGTCTTTTTCGAGCGCCAATGCCCGTTCGTAATACGCGGCCGCATCGGCAAACTTGTTGTTCGCGAACGCAACTTCGCCAGCCGCGCGTAGCACGGCCGGGTCGGTCGGTGCCTGCTTTAGTGCCGGCGCAAGGGTATCTTCGGCCTTCAAGGGCAAACCCTTGCGCAGATAGGTCGCCACCAGCAAGTTGCGGGCGTACAAACTGTGGGGATAGCCGGTGAGCACTTTGCGCAACAGATTTTCCGCTGTGGACAGTGAGCCAATTTGGTATTCCGCCGCGCCGGCCAGAAGCAGGGAAGGGCCATGATCCGGGATTGCGTTCAGCACCTGCATCACCGCATCGCGGGCCTGGACAGGCTGTGATTTGCGAAATGCGAGCACCGCTTCAAGGTAGCTCGAACGGACATCGCGCGGTAACGCCTTTTTCATGGCGGCAATTTCTGTGGATGCTTGATCGAGCCGATTGCCGGCAATCAACAAGGAGACCAACGCGAAACGCGTCTGTCCGTTATGCGGGCCAACCTTGATGAGTTCACGCAAAGTGGCGGCTGCGTCGTCGGTCTTTGCTTGTGCAACTTGCAAGTCCGCTTTCAGCGCCAGCGCCTGTGGCTGGTTTGGCGTCTTTTCAAGAACGTCGGCGGCGACCGCGAGCGCCCGCGACAGATCTCCCTGTTTCGCGATCACGCGTGCTTCGCCGATGCGCGCTCGTGGCTCGGCGGCATTGCTTGCAAGCGCGGCGGCAAATGCTTTTCCCGCCGCATCGGTTTGCCCCAAGGCGATGTACGCTTCACCCAGCACCGACTTGACCACCGCATTGGCGGGTCCATTCGGAATTTCAACTTTGGCGAGTTCGGCTGCAACCTTTTTGAATTCGCCCAGGTCGGCGAGCAGGCCGGCGAGCACCGGGTAAACGCTCTCGGCGGGCGCACCGGTTTCAATGGCGCGTCGCAAATGCAATTCGGCGGTAACAAGATCGCCTTGGGCAATCAGTGACTTTGCGAGCAATATCCTGACTTCAGGCGTGTCCTGCTGTTGCAATAGATTCTTTAGCTGAATCGCGGCGGCAGCGTAATCTTTTTTCGCGGTGAATTCGTTGGCCGATTTGATCAGCGCCTCAGGGTTTTGCCGATTGCAGGCAGGCAGCAGCAGGCCCGCGAAAATTAACGCCACGGAAAACTTCGCGGCGCGTGAATTGCACATCTTCATATCGATTCCTTCAGAAGACCAATTGTGCGTATGTTGCTCAACGCAAGCTGAAACGATCCAACAATTCATAGAGTGTCGGACGGCTGATCCCGAGCAATTCCGCCGCCTTGCTGAGATTGCCGTTGACGCGGCCGAGTGCCCGCACCACCGCCTGACGTTCGGCGTGATCGCGTGCCTGACGAAGGTTCAGGTGATTGTCCTGGGCGTCAACTTGCAAATTCAGATCGGCGGCTTTAATCATGGATCCGTCGGCCATGATGACGGCACGCTTAATGCAATTTTCCAATTCGCGCACGTTGCCGGGCCATTGATACGCCTCGATGGCGTCGATTGCGTCCGGCAGCAGGGTGATCGTGCCGCGCCGGTGTTCGGCCGCGAAGCGTCTCGCGAAAGAATGGGCGAGCAATGTTGCATCGCCCGGCCTCGCACTCAGCGGCGGGATTTCAAGTACTATTTCCGCGAGTCGAAAATACAAATCCTGCCTGAATGTGCCGCGCTGAATCATTTCCTTGAGATTCTGGTGCGTCGCGCACACGATCCGTACATCGACGGCGATTTCCTCGCGACCGCCGACGCGCTCAATCACTCGCTCTTGAAGAAATCGCAATAGCTTGGATTGAAGTGAAAGCGGCAAATCGCCAATTTCATCAAGAAACAGTGTGCCCTTGTCCGCGACTTCGACTTTGCCGCGGGTTTGCTTTGCAGCCCCCGTGAACGCGCCTTTTTCATAGCCGAAGAGCTCGCTTTCCAGCAACGATTCGGGAATCGCCGCGCAATTGATGGCGACGAATCTCTCATCGCGGCGCGACGAGAGATCATGCAACGCGCGCGCCACCAGCTCTTTGCCGGTGCCGGAATCGCCCAGCAGCACAATTGTTGCTGCGCTGGGCGCGATTTTCTCCACCGTGCGGCAGACCCGCAGCATGGCCTCGTCCTGGGTGAGGATCCCCGACAGCGGCGTGTGATCGGCCGCACTCATCAAGCGCCGATTCTCCTCCTGCAATTCGTGGTGGCGAAATGCGCGTTCAATCGTCATCGCCAGCAATTCCGGCTCGAAGGGCTTCGCAAAAAAGTCGTATGCACCCATCCGAATCGCCTTGAGCGCGTTCAAATGATCATTCTGTCCCGTCAGAACAATCACTTTGGTGTGCGGCGCAAGGGCGAGTATCTGGCCCAGCAACTCGAATCCAACGCTTGCATCGTCGGGATATGGTGGTAGCCCAAGATCCATCGTCACGACCGCCGGTTCATGGCGCCTGATTTGTGCGATCGCGCTCTCGAGATCGTCGGCGACGACGGTCTCACTCTTGTCGAACGCCCAGCGCATCTGTTTTTGCAAAGAGAGATCGTCTTCGACGATCAGCAGGGGTCGGCGTTTTGAGTCGCTCATGCCGATGTCCCGGAAAACGATGCGCTATTGTCGGCATTGCTCGCCGTCGGCAAATAGATGTCGAACCGCGTGCCGGAATTGGGTGCCGTATCGACCGTGATGCGGCCGCCAATGCCGTTGATGTACTGGTAACTCTCATACATACCGATGCCCATCCCTTGAGGCTTGGTTGTTTGAAATGGGTGGAACAGTTTTTCACGCACAAATTCGTTCGTCATGCCGACCCCATCGTCGGCGATTGCGACCACCGCGAACGAACCTTCTGCGTAGATGCGAATCCGTACACCCCCGTCGCGGCGCTGAACGGCTTCCAACGCATTTTGTACAAAATGGCCAATTGCTCGCTCGATTCGGTCCTCGTGCGCCAGAATTTTCAGACTCGGCAGTGTCTCCACATCGATGACTTCTTCGTGCCGCATCTGGCCCCGAATGATACGTTGGATCGCGGCATTCAGATCGATGGGACGCGGCTTTTCGACGGGTTGCGTGCCCGTGCGCAATTGAAGCATCAGTTGATTCATTCTACCGACCGCGTGATCGACGGTCTCCACCATGTCTTGTTGGAATTCGGGATTGTCACGGTGGCGTTCCGCGTTTTTTACCAGCAGAGCAAGTTGCGACACGAGATTTTTCAAATCGTGCACGACGAATGCGGACATGCGGTTGAATGCGTCGAATTGTTTCGATTCCAGCAGCGCCTCCTTCGCGCGAATCTGCGCAATATAGCTGGCCGCCTGCCGGCTTGCGGTTTTCAATAAGTCGCGCACTTCCCAATTGATGTCGATCGATGCCCGCGGCTTCGCGAGAATGACAAATCCAATCAAATCCGGCCCATTGGGCAGAGGCACGATCAACCATGCCTCGCGAAACGACTGTAGCCACGCGGGAACCTTGAGATCCGGATAGTTGCCGGGAAAATCGCGCAATTCGTCGACTTGAATCACCCAATCATTGCGCGTAAGAAACGCGACGAGCGATCCGGACACTGGCTCAACCGCCTTGATGGAAGACAAATTCAAACTGGCAACTTCGGCGAATATTCCGTCTCGCTCAAGCCAGATTGCGCCACCGGTGCTTTCCACGAGATTGCAAATGGCCCGAATGGCGCGATGATACAAGCCTTCATCGTCTTCGGTGGTTCCCAAAGTATGGGTAAATCGCAACCACTCTTGGCGGTATTCATAGCGAAACGAGAACAGGTTCTTGCTAATCAGCACTTTGACGCGCGCGCGCAGACTGCCGGAAAGCACCAGAGCGGCGAGGCCGAGAAGAGAAGCGAAAACGACGGCAACCTGCAGCACGCCGCCCCAGTCCCCGCCAAAAGTCTCGACCCAATACGCCGCCGCCGCGACAATCAGCAAATAAAATCCCGCCATCATCATCGCGGTGGATTGGTAGACAACGCCGCGCGAAACGTAGAGATCGACCGTCCATGACGTGTTTCGCGCCGTTGCCACGCCGACGAAGAAAATGACAATCACACTGGCGATACCGCGGGACGACCACAATGCCGGGTCGACACGATGAAACAGTATTGCTTCAGAAAAGATGAACAGGTCAAGGATGAACATGCCTGCGAGTCCGATGACCAATGGCTTGATGGCCCAGCGTCGGCTCGCCGAGCTGCGTTGATAGAGCTGTTCCGTGAGGACCAAACCCAATACCGATGCGCCCAGCCAAACATAATATGCGATTGGCGCACCTTCTTCAGCGGGTGCGCGGCGCCACGGTGGTTCAGCGAACAGGAACACGCCGGCAACGACAAGCAAAAGTGGCACGACAAAGAACCTTGCAAATCGCCTGATGCGGTCGCCCCGACTGGTGGATTGTCCCCAACCTTCGAGAAGTAGTGTTGCGAAGATGAGCCAGGCGCCAATTCGCAATGCATCCGCGATGCACGCGATGCGCCACCAATCGGCACTGACAAACACCAACGCCGCCCACACGCTGCCCGCCCATACGCCGCTGGCCACCACCGCGCTGAACATCAGTGACGCACGAATTCCTCCCCGCCAGCCCATCAGCATTCGTGCGGCGAACGCGAAAAAAGTCATCGCGGCGACGCCATAACTCCATATCGCGGGCGTGAAAGGAAAGGTACTCGTCAAGTCGATCAATCTGTTTGCAGGTGTGAAGCAATATTACCGTGTCGCGCTCATGGCGGCGTCAGCAAGTAACCGACGTGGACAACATCGTTGAACTCGACGCCTACTCAAAGTTTAGCGGAGACGGGAAGCGCATCGGCGAGTGAACGGCCCATCTCGCGCATGAACTCGTCGAGAATGGCGGCAGTGGCTTCGGGTGTTGAATCAACGACGGCGAAGACGCTTATCCACGCGGACACGTCGGCACGCCCGGCAATCCGGACACGAAGCTGCTCGATTTTCGCCTGGATGTCGTCTGCGGTCGAGAACCCGTGAACCCAGTACCATCGCCGCGCCATGATCCGCTTGTCGCCCAGGATGACGCCCGCTTTCACTTCAAGGCGTTTGTCCAGAAATTGCGTCTTGTCGATGTTGTGCTGCACCAGACTCCAGCGCGGGCTTTCCGGTGCAATGAAGTGATTTACCGAGGAAACGAGCTTGGAATTCCAGGTTTGATTGGAAAAGATGCCGACAAACACGCCCACTGTTTGACCGTTCTTTTCAAATGCCTGAACGCTTTCAAGCGAAGGGTTCACCAGTGTGGGTTTCCAATCGGTTGGCGGTGCCTCGATCGCTTTCCAGCCCCCGCGTGGCGCGAACGCCGCAACATCGAGTTTCATGTTCGAGGGCGTGCGCGCATAAAGGAGGTTGATCAGTGGCCATGCCGCCATGGCTCCGATCACAACGACTGGTGCCGCCAGCCGCAATAGTTTGGACCTATTCGGAATTGCCAGGTCACGCGCTGACCGATCGTCTTCGCTTGCTTTCGGTGGCGCGTTTGCGGATGTTTCGCGATCGCGGTAATGCCAACCGATCCAGCAATAGGCGAACAACAATACGGCAAACATCACCCAACCAAACGTGCCATGTCCCTGTCTCAAAAAGCGGTTGTCGCTCAGGTGCGCGATCAGAATGGTCAGGTAGGCACGGAGCCAGTTGCCACCAATGCCGACTAGCACACCGCCAATGACGAAAATTACGCGTTTGCGGGTCGAGTTGAACATGGTCCACGCGAACAATACGGTGAACATCATGCAGGCGCTCAAGTACTCAATGCCGCTGCACGCTTCCGCGATCGACCACTTTCCCGATGGCACCTCGAAGAAGGGGCCCTCACGATGAACCGGAAATCCTGATGCCAACAGGCCAAGGTGCGTGAATTTTGCCGTTAGATTCACTTGCCAATCCACCAGCGGGCCGCGTACCGGCATAGCGAACAATAAAAAGAGCACCGGAAAACTTGTCTCCCACAGCCAGCGATAGCCCAGCAACGAAAGCACCGCCAACGGCACCATGAGAATGATCGCCGTCTCAGTGAACAGTCGAATGAAGGTGAGTTCGCCAACCAACCAAAGCAATCCCGCTGCCGCAATCGCGATGACGCCGGGCCAAAATGGGCGAATTGGCATTGCGACAAGGTTAGTACGTAAGCCCCAAACAGCCACAAAAAAGATTGGAATGACGAAAATGCGATGTGTGAATTCGCCGCCCATTTCGCCAATGCCAAGGAGAATGCGAAACGTCGGCCAAAACAAAAGTACAACCGACAGAAGGCACATAACGGTGAGTGCCGGCCCGACAAAAATAGGACGGCCACTCATGTTGACTCGCAGGGGAATCGCCTAATGGACTGGCCGGCCTTGGAATGCGCAATTTGCGGCGGGATCGCCTTTTTGGTCGCAACGCAACGGAATTGCGTGAATTGCGGAGATGTCGACAGGGCGAGGTGCGTGCTTTTCTGACAGGTCATTCGGCCTATGTTACATGACAGGAAATGCGGGAATTCGAATCGAAGGTGAATAATATTTCTTGGTCGAGAATACGACAAAAATGGTCGCCCGCACAGCGTTTGTTGGTAGCCAAGCGATCTCGCGCGCATCGGGCGGGCAATACTCGGAGTGGCAATTCGCTGGCCGCGACACCTCAAATGAGAAACCCCCGCAGTGCGGGGGTTTCCAAGTCGTACGTGGCAGGAACGCGAAGAGATTTGCCTGCGAGGACAGTCCGTTAGCGATTACGCCGGCGGCGAGCAAACCCCAGGCCGATCAATCCCAAGCCAAGGAGGCCCAACGTCGCAGGTTCCGGTACGGTTGTGATGATATTGAAGCTGGAGTTTCCACGACCGTTGTGAGTGATAGTGGCCACTTGCGTCAATGAAAAACCGCCAGTGGTATCAACGCCGGCATTGTTCGTTCCCGAAAATGCGCCGCTGCCGGTGCTAAAGGTACCGACCGAATTACCGTTCAAAAGGGAATTGAACGACGCGCTGCCGCCCGCCACGCCGCCGACTTGGGTCGTTGCGCCAAACCCTGGACCGTTGGGTGTCGTAAATAATCCGTCTGTCAATGTCATTGTCAGCGTGCCTGCACCGCGCGAAAAATTGAGTGAGACCAAATCAAGCGTCGCCACACCGTCAATACCAGGCCTGTTGGATAATCCACCTGTGATGTTCTGCACCCAGGTGCCAAGTGTACCGATCCACGCAATTCCGCCGATGGACATGTCGGAATCGCCCTCCCCATTATCTACAATGGTTTTCGTATTGCCCGCATTGTCATCCAACGTGAGAATCAGGGTCGCATGTGCTGTCCCTGCGGACATCGCCATAAGGCTAGCCGCCAAAATTGAATAAGCCCATTTATTGATTTTCATTTTCTTGCTCCTTGCAAGTGTTGCGTACCCTGAGGACAGAAACAAACATGAATCTTTCGTGTGCATATAAGCAATTGCCGGGCCAACCAATTTTTATCCTTTAATAACAAATACTTAATGGGTCTTCGCCTACGTGACGTCAATGCAATTCCGGCATGTGTAAATTTTGCCGGAACGTTTAATGTGAGATTCTGTGAAGTGGTTCACAGATCGAGCTATCCAATACTGGAAAAACACATATAAAACAATTGTTTAAATTAAACTCTGGCCAAGTTAGTGTGTAAAATTTTCTGACAAACGTAGCACGCGAAACGTGCGCAGTCGAAAAACTTACCGTAGTTGTCGCACAATTTCTAATTCCGTCGAAAATTCCGAAATGGATTGGGGTCGAAAATTTCTCGGTCAAGTTGCAGAAACAGGTGGGTGATTGACGCTCCAATGATCGGCAATATCAACCCGCCTTGCAACCCAAACCCTATCATGCCTTTCAACGTGGTCCAGGAATCGTTGCAACGCCAGAAACCGCCCCGGCCGACCCAACAAGCGGCAATGCATGCCGATGGAGAGCATTTTCGGCACCTCGTCACCTTCCGCGTAGAGCACGTCGAACGCATCCCGCAGATATTGAAAAAAGTCGTCGCCAGTGTTGAATCCCTGCGCGGTCGCGAACCGCATGTCGTTGGTATCGAGCGCATAGGGCACCACCAAATGTGGAAAGGTTTTTCCACTAGAGGTCGAAACGTTCGTCCAAAAAGGCAAATCATCACCATAGTAGTCTGAGTCATAGGTGAAGCCGCCATGCTCGACCAAAAGCCGCCGCGTGTTTGGGCTGTCGCGTCCGGTATACCAGCCGGCCGGCGCGCTGCCGGTCATGCGTTTGAATGCTTCCACGGCAAGGCGCATGTGTTCGCGCTCTTCAGCCTCATCGATATTCTGATAATGAATCCAGCGCCAGCCGTGGCAGGCGATCTCGTGGCCGAGTACGCCGAGCGCGCTAACCAATTCGGGATGCCGCGCTAGCGCCATTGCCACGCCGAACACGGTAAGCGGGAGTTGGCGACGTTCAAACTCGCGCAGGATCCGCCACACACCGGCCCGTGATCCATACTCATAGAGCGATTCCATGCTCAAGTGGCGGGCTTCATACGCGGCAGCACCGATGATTTCCGACAGAAACTGTTCGGATGCCTTGTCGCCGTGCAATACCGAACTCTCCGCGCCTTCCTCGTAATTCAGCACGAATTGAACAGCGATACGCGCCTGCCCGGGCCAATTCGCCTGTGGCGGATTGGCTCCATAGCCAATCAAGTTTCTCGGGTAATGTGTGTTGAGGGTTGTCATAAGTGATCGCCGCTAAACCTGCGAGCGGCGTGGCGGCATCTTGGACGAACGCGCATCCAAGCCGAAAATGTTCGCGAGTTCATTTGCGGGCGTGTCGTCGGCGAAATTGAGTTGGCTTTCCAGGCTGCACAGGTGGCATTTCATGATGCGAACGGCAGCGTCGGCATCGTGCGCCGCAATCGCATCGACCAAGTCAGCATGCTCGCGATTGGCGCAGGCATTCGTTCGCGTTGCGTCGCGATAGGCCGCCACCACCAATGGCGTGCGCGATACCATTTGATCCAATACCTCTGCAAATACCGTGTTGCCCGCCATCGTTGCAATGACCCGGTGAAAATCCACCGAAAGTTTCAGGCCTTCACGCATCTCGCCGTGTCGATAGGCATGGTCTTCGCGCTGCACCATCTTGCGAAGTTCCTTTACCTGCTGCGTTGAAACTTCCCGCGCAAGTTTATCGACAATAGCGCCCTCAATGGTTCGTCGCGCCGCAAACAGGTCGCGGCTTTCGGCGATCGAAGGGCTCGCGACAATCGCGCCGCGGTTTGGCCGCAATTCGATGAGTTTCATCGCATGCAGCCGTGCGAATGCGTGTCTGACGGCGCTCCGGGTGACGCCAAACAGTTCCGCGAGCGCCACTTCTTTCAGCTTGGTGCGCGGCGAAAGTCGATGGTCCAGGATCGCCTCGTGAATTCGTTCATACACATTTTCGCTGCTCGGGACTGGTGCGATAGTGGGGGCAGTGCGGGAAACCGCTTGAGGCACTTTGGGTGCTTTTGCTTTGAGCGCTGGCATGCAAGTGGGGTTCCAAATTGTCCATCTGGTGGGTTGGAATGATCAGCTTGACGCATATTGTGTACAAAATCAATCGTATTATGTTGACAATAATTCCACTGACCGACATGATTGAGAAACTTTGATGGGTGGAGAAAGCGTATGGGGCGACTCACGACGCATGTGCTGGATACTTCGTTGGGGAAGCCCGCCGCAGGAATGCGGTTGGCACTTTTTCGGTTGAGTGGTGGCAATCGAGTCCAAATTTGCGCGGTTCTGACCAATGCTGACGGCCGGTGCGATGCGCCGCTTTTGGAAGGAGAGAACTTTCAGCCAGGCGAATACGAATTGGTTTTTCAGGCCGGACAATACTTCGCCGCCGCCAGCGTGCGCCAATCTGAACCGCCATTCCTGGGAGAAGTGGTGCTGCGTTTTGGCGTTGGCGAACCCACGCAGCATTACCACGTGCCATTGCTGATTTCGCCCTGGAGTTATTCGACTTATCGGGGCAGCTGACGATGCACGATAACCAGCAGTCGCAACCTATCCATTTTCTGTTGAATGGCCGGCCGACAATGGTCGACGATGTCGTACCGACCATGACCGTCCTGGAGTTTTTGCGTCAACGTGAGCGCTGCACAGGAACCAAAGAAGGTTGCGCGGAAGGAGATTGCGGCGCCTGCACGGTGGTGGTGGGCGAGAAAGTGAATGGAAAGGTTGAGTTGAAAGCCGTCAACGCCTGCATTCAATTTTTGCCGACGCTGGGCGGCAAAGCGTTGTTCACGGTCGAGTCCCTTCGCGGCAATGCTGGCGAGTTGCATCCGGTGCAGGCGGCGATGGTCGAATGCCACGGATCGCAATGCGGTTTTTGCACACCGGGATTCGTCATGTCGCTATGGGCGTTGTATGTTGATTGTGTGGATCCTCAAAATCCCGTGCCGCCGAATGAAAACAACGTGCGCCGGGCGATCACTGGCAATCTATGCCGTTGCACCGGCTATCGGCCCATTGTTGAAGCCGGCAAACGCATGCTGGAAGCGCCGATGGTTGATTTCAATCGCGATGCTTTGTCAAATGAACTTGATCGTTTGCCAAGCGCTCGACTTTCCGGCGAGCTGTACTATGAATTTTCAGGCCAGAAATTCTTTGCAACCCGCAACCTAAGTCAATTGATCGCCTTGCGTGCGAATTTCCCGACGTCAACAATTTTGGCGGGGGGAACCGATGTTGGCCTCTGGGTGAACAAACAGTTTCGCGATTTGGGCGTCATTCTCTACACCGGCGATGTCGAGGAACTTCGGGCAATTTCCGAGGACTCAACGTCGATCGCAATCGGTGCGGCGGTGACGTTGACGGATGCCTATTCGGCATTGACGACTCACTTTCCCGAGATGAACGAGATGTGGGAACGGTTCGCGTCGAGGCCGATCCGAAATGTGGGAACACTCGGCGGCAACATCGCCAACGGTTCGCCCATCGGCGATGCAATGCCGGCGCTGATCGCACTCGGCACACGCATTGCGCTTCGCAATTCGACTCGCGTGCGGGAAATGCCGCTTGAAGATCTGTACATTGGGTATCGTCAATCGGCGATGCGGGCCGACGAAGTGCTTGTAAGTATCGTGATACCGAAACCATTGCCAACTCAACGATTTCGCGTGTACAAATTATCAAAGCGTTTCGATTCCGATATTTCTGCGGTTTGCGCGGCGTTCGCCATTGAACTGGAAGGTTCGACCGTCAAGCACTGCCGGATTGCATTCGGCGGAATGGCCGCGACACCGAAGCGGGCGATGCTTACCGAAAAGTGTTTGGTTGGGTGCGAATGGAATGACGCCACATTGCAAGTCGCAATGAAGATTTTGACCAAGGATTTCGCGCCACTCTCCGACGTCCGTGCGACTGCGCATTATCGAATGACCGCCGCACAGAATCTTTTGCAACGTTTCTATCTCGAAACGCGTACAGAGAACCCGCTGCCAATTGAGGCACTGAGCGTGTTTGCAGTGTCGCGAACATGAACGACGGACTGCCAAGCGCGGCAACGAATTTCTCCGAAGGTGCGGCGGGAATGGCAGCGCCGCACGAATCCGCGCACATGCATGTATCCGGTTCGGCGATTTATGTCGACGACGTTGCCGAGGCCAGTGGAACCTTGCATGCGGCGCTGGGGCTGAGTGATTGCGCGCACGCAAAAATCACGGGTATGGATCTTTCGGCGGTGTTTGCTTTTCCGGGCGTCGTTGCTGTGCTCACTGCTGATGATGTTCCAGGTGCCAATTCCTGCGGCCCAATCATCCAGGACGATCCGATCCTCGCTGATGGTGTCGTGTCCTATACAGGCCAACCGATTTTTGCAGTGATCGCATCGACTCGCGACGCTGCGCGCCGGGCCGCGCGCATCGCGGTGATCGAGTACGACGAGTTGCCGGCCGAGCTCTCCCCGTTGCATGCGAAAGAGTCCGGCGCGCTCGTGATTCCCGAGATGCGGCGATCGCGCGGCGATGTGGCACGGGCAATGACGCGCGCGCCCCGCAAATTGTCAGGGTGCTTTGGCGTCGGAGGACAAGAGCATTTCTACCTGGAAGGTCAGGTGTCCTATGCGATTCCGGCGGAGGACAACGGGATGCGCGTTTGGTGCTCAACTCAGCATCCAAGTGAGATGCAGCACCTGATCGCACATGCGTTGAAGCTGCATTCAAATCAGGTTTTGGTGGAAGTACGGCGCATGGGCGGCGGGTTTGGCGGCAAGGAATCGCAATCGGCGCAATTCGCCTGCATCGCCGCGATGGCCGCGCAGCGCTTGCAAAGGCCGGTGAAGCTCAGGCTTGACCGAGACGACGACATGCTCATCACCGGTAAGCGCCACGATTTTCAACACCGGTATGAAGTGGGATTCGACGAAAACGGTTTGATCCACGCGTTGACATTGGAAATGATCGCCCGCGCAGGCTATTCAGCCGATTTGTCGGGGCCGGTGATGTCGCGCGCCGTTTGCCATGTCGACAATGCCTACTATTTGAGCGATGTCGATATTCGCGGATTTGCGGCGCGCACCAATACGCAATCCAATACAGCCTTTCGCGGATTCGGCGGTCCGCAAGGCGCGATCGCAATCGAATACGTGCTTGACGACATTGCGCGCGCGCTGAGTCTGGATCCGCTGGATGTTCGCAGGCGAAATTTCTACGGCGTGAGTGAACGCAATACCACGCCGTACGGAATGCAAGTCGAAGACAACGTGATCCTTGAGTTGGTGGAAGAACTTGAGCACTCAAGCGACTATCGACGACGTCGCGAACAAATTCGCGCCTTCAATTCAACGAGCCCGATCCTGAAAAAAGGTATTGCATTGACGCCGGTGAAGTTCGGCATCTCGTTCAACATGGTGCATTACAATCAGGCCGGCGCGTTGGTGCATATTTACACCGATGGTTCCATTCTCGTGAACCATGGCGGCACGGAAATGGGGCAGGGTCTACACACCAAAGTGGCTCAAGTGGTGGCCAGCGAACTGGGTATGCCGCTGTCGAGCGTACGATCGACCGCAACGGACACCAGCAAAGTCGCGAATACCTCTGCGACGGCTGCGTCTACTGGCAGCGATTTGAACGGAAAGGCGGCGCAAAATGCCGCGGCGACCATCAGATTGCGCCTTGCTGAATTTGCGGCCGGCAAGTTTGGCGGCACACCGGATAAAGTTGTTTTCGCGGCGGGCGACGTGCAGGTGAACGGGAAGACACTGCCTTTTCCGGCACTCGTCTTACTTGCTCATCATGCCCGCGTACAACTGTGGTCGGACGGCTTTTACGCAACACCCAAACTGCATTGGGATCGCGCCACGCTGGAAGGCAGGCCGTTCCTGTATTTCGCTTATGGGGCGGCGGTGTCGGAGGTCATTGTCGATACGTTGACAGGCGAATCGAAACTGCTGCGCGCGGATTTGTTGCACGATGCCGGCAATTCCATCAATCCGGCGATTGACCTCGGCCAAATCGAGGGGGCATTTATTCAGGGTGTCGGCTGGCTCACCACCGAGGAGCTTTGGTGGAACGAGAAAGGTCGACTCATGACGCATGCGCCATCGACTTACAAGATTCCCGCTGTCAACGATTGTCCGGAGGATTTCAGGATAGCGCTGTTCAAAAATCACAACGTGGAAGACACGATTTTTCGTTCGAAGGCGGTCGGCGAGCCGCCATTGTTGCTGGCATTTTCGGTTTTCTTCGCGATACGCGATGCGATCGCGAGTGTCGCCAAAACAGGCATCAATCCGTCGCTGAATGCACCCGCCACGCCGGAGGCGATCCTCGCGGCGGTGAATGCCGTGCGGCGAGTGGAGGTGGTCGCATGAGGCGCTGGCTGGATTTTTTGGCCGAGATCCAGTCGCGCGGTGAGCCGGCTATATCGATTGTCATCACAACCACGAAAGGCTCCGTTCCGCGCGAGACGGGTACGCGAATGATCGTGACGACATCAGAGGTGTTCGGCACCATTGGCGGCGGCCATCTTGAATTCAAGGCAATTGAAATTGCGCAAGACATGCTCGCCACCTGCGCACCGGTGCAATTGAAGCGTTTCCCGCTGGGTGCCAGCCTTGGTCAATGTTGCGGTGGTTTGGTGAATCTGCTCTTTGAGCCAGTCGCACCCAACGCGACATGGATCGACTCATTACAACAATTGGAACGCAGTCGCACTCCTTGCGTCGTCGTCACGCCGCTGCGCGGGGACGCAACCGCAGGCAAGTTGGTTGTCAGTCGGGATGCGATCAGTGGCACGCTCGGCGCAGTGACGCTGGACGCGAGTGCAATTGCCATCGCGACGCAGCGGCTTGCAACGCGCCAACCTGCCGCAACGCTGCGGGTTGCAGGTGATGAGTTTTTTTTCGAAGCGCAGCGTGCGCCGGACTTCAATATCGTTTTATTTGGTGCGGGCCACGTTGGCCGGGCACTGGTGAAAATTCTTTCGGAACTTCCCAGTACGGTCGAATGGATCGACAGCCGCGACGGTGAGTTTCCCGACGTAGACTTTGCGGGTGTAGAAAAGCGCGTCAGCGAATTTCCCGAGGACGAAGTTGCGAATGCACCGACAGGAAGTTATTTCCTCGTCATGACGCATAGCCATGCGCTCGACCAGTTGATCACCGAACGCATCCTTTTGCGCGGCGATTTTGCCTATTTTGGATTGATCGGATCTGTTTCGAAACGCCGCCAATTCGAACGCAAATTGGTGGCGCGCGGCGTGCCTTCGTCACGTATCGCGGAGATGGCATGTCCCATTGGCGCGCGAGGCATCGATTCCAAAGAGCCGATGGCAATCGCCGTGTCGATTGCAATGGAATTAATGCGTCATCGAAGCGAGATACAACAACGATCGCACAGCGATAACGTATCGCGACACGATAGCGTATCCGGCGGTGGCAAATTGGCCGCTTCCCGATAGAATCTGCCGTCGAGCGCGCCTTTGTCGATTGGCGCGCCACTGAAACCCCAAAGAAATCCATGGACGCATACGTTTTCGATTGGCTGAACATGTTGTTGCGCTGGCTGCACTTGATTGCCGGTGCCGCGTGGATCGGCGCGTCATTTTATTTTGTGCATCTCGACAATGCCTTGCGTCTGCCGAAAAGCGCAGACGACATCAAACGCGGCGTGCACGGCGACTATTGGGCCGTGCACGGCGGTGGATTCTATCGTAGCCAGAAATATCTGACTGGGCCACGTGACGAACCTTTGACGCACCACCTGCATTGGTCAAAGTGGGAAGCCTACACCACGTGGCTATCCGGCATGGGATTGCTCGCCGTTATCTATTGGCTGGGGGCGGAAACCATGTTGATCGACCGGAATGTTTTGCCGATGACCGCCGGCAGTGCAATTGGCGCGAGCATTGCATTCATTGTCGGCGGGTGGCTGATTTACGACGGCCTGTGCCGGATCCTGGTCACGAGTGAAAAAATACTTACGATCGCCTTGTTCGTGTTGATTGCCTGTGCCGACTGGTCCTTGTTTCATGTCTTTGGTGCGCGTGCAGCATTCATCCATGTTGGTGCCATGATGGGAACAATCATGGTGGCGAATGTGTTCGTGCACATCATTCCCGGTCAGAAAAAAATGGTGGCGGCGATCCGTGCTGGCGCAGCGGTAGATCCTGCCTCCGGCGCAATCGGCAAACAGCGCTCGGTGCACAACACCTACTTCACACTGCCGGTGCTATTCATCATGATTGGCAGTCATTTTCCGATGGTTTTCAGCCATCCCGTTGCATGGGTCGCGTTGCTGGGGATCATGCTCGCGGGCGTGCTGATCCGGCAGTTTTTTGTCCTGCGGATCAAGGGTGTTGCCGCGACTCATTTGCTGATTGCCTCCATTGCATTGTTGCTGGGCGTTGGTGTTCTGCTCGCGCCCAAAGCCGTTGCCGCCGCGAAGGCCGTCAGTTTCGCGCAAGTGAAGATGGTGCTCGATCAACGCTGCGTCAAATGTCACGCGGCCGTGCCGACTTTTGAGGGTGTTGCTCAGGCACCAAAAGGCGTCATGCTTGAGTCTGCCGCGCAGATTGCCGCACATGCCCCCAAGTTGGCGGAGACCACCGCGAATCGCTATATGCCGATCGGCAATTTGACCGGAATGACGGACGACGAGCGCGGCATTGTTGCCGCGTGGTTTGCGCAAGGTGCGAAGGTCCAATGAACGTCGGAACTCCGCAAACCATTCCGCAGGGCGTTACGGCATATCGCGCGTCGATCCTGCACTTCGTCGGCAATCCGGACGATGCGGGCGACGCCGCACATGAGTTTTTTGACGATGGGCTGATGATCGTCGCGAACGGCCGCGTGCAACAACTCGGCGACGCGTCGATTTTGTTGCCGAGATTGCCGCGCGATACCGTGGTCGTTGACTATCGTGGTCGCTTGATCATGCCCGGTTTCATCGACACCCATTTGCACTTTGCACAAACCGATATCGTCGCCTCGCACGGCGAACATTTGCTTGAATGGCTGGAGCGATACACGTTTCCCGAGGAGCGGCGTTTCGATGACGCTGCACATGCTGCCGAGGTTGCGGAATTCGCCATCAATGAGATGTTGCGCAACGGCACCACCACTAGCATGGTCTTCCCGACAATCCACAACGAGTCCGTCGACGCCATTTTCGGCGCAGCCGAAGCACGCGGCGTCTGCATGATTGCCGGGAAAGTGCTGATGGACCGCAATTGCCCGGAGGCGTTGTGCGAATCCGCTGAGAGCGGCTTCGAGGCGAGCCGGGAATTGATCGCAAAATGGCACGGTCGCGGTCAGGGGCGTTTGCGCTACGCCGTCACGCCGCGATTTGCGCCGACCTCCAGCGATCGGCAATTGGCGCTGGCGGGGAAATTGCTGACCGATCATCCCGGCGTCTATTTGCAGTCGCACTTGGCGGAAAACGAAAACGAATGCCGTTGGGTGCAGGAATTGTTTCCCTGGAGCAAGAGCTACCTCGATGTGTACGAGCGCTACGGCATGTTGCGGCCGAAATCGGTATTCGCACATTGTATTCACCTCGATGAACGCGATCATAGTCGTATTGCCGAGAGCGGCTCGGCGATGGCATTTTGTCCGACCTCGAATCTGTTTCTGGGCAGCGGGTTATTCGACGCCGGGCGGGCCGCCCGCAGCGGCGCGCGATACGGCATTGGATCGGACATCGGTGCAGGCACCAGTTTCAGTCTGCTGCGCACCTTGCATGAGGCGTACAAGGTTTCACACCTGCGCGACCAGAAGATGGATGCGTTCCAAGGTTTCTATCGCGCCACGTTAGGGGGGGCGCGCGCACTTTATCTCGATGATGAGATTGGCAGTTTTGCGCCGGGAAAATATGCGGATTTTGTCGTGCTGAATGGTGCCGCCACGCCATTGATTGCGCGCAGAACCGCCCGGGCCGAATCGCTCGCGGAGCGGTTGTTCATCTTGATGATGCTGGGCGATGAACATGTGGTCGATGCGACGCATGTGATGGGCCGAAAGGTATTTGCGCGCGGCTGAGGCAGGTTGCGCGCAGATTCTTGTAAGGCTGATTACAAAACATCGAATGAGCGCACGGTGTCTACAGCGGCGATAATTCCTGGGGAGCGGTACTAGCAGGTGCTTTTCGTAGAATGCCAAACCCTAGCACCGGCGCGGCGTTTCGGACAAAAGCGCCTGAAAACGCGCTCCATTGCTTGACTTTTCCGTTCTTACACGCCAATTTGTGAACGATCTCTTTTCCAATCTTGCGCCGTCGGACAAAAATTCCGGTTCGACTACGAGCGCAGACACTTCCTCCGCGCCGCTCGCGGAACAGCTTCGCCCGCAAACGCTCCCCGAGGTTATCGGCCAGGAGCATTTGACCGGCGAGGGCATGCCACTGGCGATCGCATTCGCCGCGGGCAAACCGCATTCGATGATCCTGTGGGGCCCACCCGGGGTCGGCAAAACCACCATCGCACGGCTGATGGCGCATGCATTCGAGTCAGACTTTATCGCGCTCTCGGCCGTACTTTCAGGCGTAAAGGAAATCCGCGAATCGATCGAGCGTGCGCAGGTGAATCGAGACAATCTTGGGCGCCGGACGATTTTGTTTGTCGATGAAGTGCATCGATTCAACAAGAGCCAGCAGGACGCGTTCCTGCCGCACGTCGAATCGGGCTTGGTGACCTTTATCGGTGCGACGACCGAGAATCCGTCGTTCGAATTGAACAACGCGTTGCTATCGCGCGCGTCGGTGTATGTATTGAAACCCTTGGACGACAACGCACTCGCGCGATTGCTGGATCGTGCCGCGGCGGCGGTCAATCTGGATGCTCGCCTACTGGGCGACGCGGGTGAACTGGCGAAAACACGAATGATCGGCATGGCGGATGGCGATGGCCGCCGCTTGATCAATCTCGTCGAGCAACTCGCAATCGCGGCGGGCAACGAGGCCGGCCCGATGATCGATACGAAATTTGTCGAAACGGTACTCGCCCGCGCGGCGCGGCGATTCGACAAGGGCGGCGACAATTTCTACGATCAGATTTCCGCCTTGCACAAGAGTGTTCGCGGCTCGGACGCCGATGCATCGCTGTACTGGTTTTGTCGCATGCTTGATGGCGATGCGGATCCGCGATATTTGGCGCGGCGAATGATCCGCATGGCCACCGAAGATATCGGCCTCGCCGATCCACGCGCGCTCGATATCACGCTGTCGGCAGCGGATGTTTATGAGCGTCTTGGTTCGCCGGAAGGCGAACTCGCGCTGGCGGAGGCGGTTATTTATTTGGCCATCGCGGCGAAATCCAATGCGGTCTATCAGGCTTACAACGAAGCACGCGCGTTTATAGCGAATGACGAGTCGCGCCCGGTGCCGATGCACATCCGCAATGCGCCGACCAAGTTGATGAAGGATCTTGGGATGGGCAAGAATTACCGCTATGCGCATGACGAAGCCGAGGGTTACGTTGCGGGGGAAAATTACCTTCCCGACGGCATGAAGCGACCCGACTGGTACCGCCCGACCGAGCGCGGCCTGGAATTGAGGATTCGCGAAAAACTTGCGCATTTACGCGATCTTGATAGAAAATCGAAGGCATGAACCGGTTCGTCAAGCTTCTGCGCAGCAACCCCTCCAGCCGCTCGTCTCGATCTAGATAGCGCTCGTCTTTTCACGCCTGTTGTTTCTTGTCGATGGAAGGCGCGCGCGACATCAGTTTCACCCCACTTCATTTTTGTCCCCCCGCGCAGCGGGAGCGATGATCGTTATTCAAGCAGCATCCCAAGAACAAGGATTTCACATGTTAGATATTCAACAATTGCGCAAAGACCTGCCGACCGTGGCCGCCAGTCTATTGCGGCGTGGCGTGGTATTCGATGAAAGCGCGTTTCGTGCGCTCGAAGACCAACGCAAAACATTGCAAACCGGCACCGAAGAATTGCAGGCGAAACGCAATGCGCTTTCCAAGCAGATCGGCATTCTCAAGAGCAAGGGCGAAGACACCCGCGGCGTGATGGCGGACGTGGGTGGACTTGGCGAGGAACTAAAAGTCAACGAAGTCAATCTTGCAAAGTTGCAGGAAAAGCTGAATGATTTTTTGCGAATCATTCCCAACATTCCCCGCGCCGATGTACCGCATGGAAAAAGCGCCGACGATAACGTTGAAGTGCGGCGATTCGGCGAGCCCGGCGTTTTCGACTTTCCCGTCAGAGATCACGTCGATATCGGTGCCGCACTTGGTGGAATCGATTTCGACACGGCGGCGAAGCTTTCCGGCGCGCGGTTTTCGGTGTTGAAAGGCGGCGTGGCAAGACTGCACCGTGCGCTCGCGCAATGGATGCTCGACACGCATACTGAGGAACACGGCTACACCGAAGTTTATGTGCCCTACATGGTCAGTGACGTGTGTGCCGATGGTGTATCGAGCCTCGCGAAATTCAAGGAAGACTTGTTCAAGATTGAGGGCCGCGATCTATACCTGATTCCTACCGCCGAATATCCTGTCACGAATTTTGTACGCGACACGATCGTGGACGCCAATGATTTGCCCCTGAAATTCGTCTGCCACAGCCCGTGTTTCCGCTCGGAGGCCGGCAGCTATGGAAAAGACACGCGCGGCATGATTCGACAGCATCAGTTCGACAAGGTCGAAATCGTGCAGATTGCGCATCCTGAAAAATCCGTCGAGGCGCATGAGCAATTGGTCGGGCATGCCGAGGCCATTCTCAAGAAACTTGAATTGCCTTTTCGTACCATGCTGCTTTGCACCGGCGACATGGGATTTTCATCGACAAAAACCTACGATCTTGAAGTCTGGCTGCCGGCGCAAAATGCGTACCGTGAGATTTCTAGCTGCTCGCTTTTCGAGGCATTTCAAGCGCGGCGCATGATGGCGCGTTTCAAGAACCCGCAGGGCAAAACCGAGTGGCTGCATACGATCAACGGCTCGGGACTGGCGGTCGGTCGCACGCTGGTGGCGATTTTGGAAAACCACCAAAATGCGGATGGCAGTGTTACTGTGCCCGCCGTGCTCGCGCCGTACATGGGTGGCACGATGACGTTGCAGGCCGGAAAGTAGTTCGCGAAATATCGATTCGACGCGCAGGTTGATACCTTTCAAATGACCACGACCTTTATTCTCATCCGCCACGGTGAAACGGAATGGAACCGGGAAGGGCGCATCCAGGGCCACCTCGATAGTCCGTTGACACCGACCGGGATCGAACAAGCCAAGGCCTGCGCGCATCGGCTGAAAGCGGAAGCGATCGACCACATGATTGCCAGCGATTTGCCGAGAGTGAAGCACACGGCTTTGATCCTGGCGGCAAGCGTGGTTGCGCCGATCGAATTTGATACTGCACTGCGCGAGCGCTGTTATGGCATCGGCGAGGGCATGACGTTTGCGGAGCTCGACGCGATCCATCCTGAGATGTACTCAAGTCTGCGCACGACGGATCCGGATTTCACCGTCGAAGGCGGCGAAAGCCGCCGCCAATTTCACGACCGCATCACCCGCGCCATGCGCGCCATTGCCGATGCGCATCCGGGAAAACGCGTACTGGTGGTCACACACGGCGGCGTACTGGGCGTCATTTATCGCTGGCTCAAGAAGCTGCCGATTGCGACGGCGTACAAGGTCGATATTCCAAATGTTGCCTACAATCGCGTCGTCCATTGCTCCGGAAACTGGACGCTGGAAGCCTGGGCCGACACGGATCACTTGACGGTCAGGACATTCGAGGTCGGTTGAGATTTCTTTTTGAGCGAAAACGTCGTCCTGTCGACCAATGACCAATCGAGACCGGCATCAGTCTCCAGCGGCTTTTCGAGGCGAGTGAGGATATCGGTGTAGTTGCGAATATTCTCGACAAATTGCACCGCTTCGTCGCCGCGCGCGAAGCCATGCTTCAGCGAATCATGCACCTCGGGATCACGCAGACGCAGATAGGCTTTGCGCACATCGAGCCAGGAATCCGCCTGCAATTTCATGCGCTGTGTGAGAATGCGCGCGTCTTCCAGATGCCCGTAACCCTGGTTGTACGCGGCGAGCGCCAACCAGGTGCGATCCGGTTCTGGAATGCGTTGCGGCACCGTTTCGCGCAGCAGTTGCAAATATTTCGCGCCACCGATGATTGATTCGCGCGCGTCGAGACGATTCTTGACGCTCATCCGGTCGGCGGTTTCTTCGGTGAGCATCATCAAGCCCCGCACGCCGGTCGGCGATGTGGCGAGGGCATCCCAATGCGACTCTTGATAGCTGATCGATGCCAGAACTCGCCAGTCGATGCCGGTCAATTGTTGCGCTTCATGAAAGAAGCCGCGCAACTTCGGCAGCCGGGACTGCATTTTTTCCAGCAGACTTTCCGAATCGATCGGCAGAATCCGGTTGACGTGTCCATAGTATCGATCCGTCAAGCGGTGCAGCGCGCCATTTTGGCGGATCTTGTCGAAGAATTGCGACGCGCTGCGTTGGAGATCGGCGTCGGCGACGGATGAGAACGCCCATGCGACCTTTTGCTCGCGGCCGACGTTGAACGCAGTGGTCAAATCCGGGTGAAGCCGCCTGCCGACGGCAAATGCAACGCCGTCCAGCAGCGCGCAATCGCTGGCCTTTTCATCGACGCGTTTCATGAGCAGTTCAGGCGGCGTCTCGTGTGCAAGCACATCGAGGATCATGCCGGGAAAATCGCCGGTAAGTTCGCGCAACAGATCGTGCTCGGGTGTCTCGGCAACGACGGCGATCCGCTTGCCGTTTGTGTCTCGCATCGACTTCGGTTTTGCCTCGGTGCTGCGGCAAATCAGCTGGTACTGAATCGCGCGATACGTCGGGCCAAACGCGAACATACCGCGAAGTCCTGGATCCGGCGTGAGGCTCGCCGCGGCGACGTGGCCGCGATTCAACTTTAGCGCGTCGATCAATTTTTGATGACTGGGCATGACGAGGAACTTTGGCACGACCCCGAGTTCCTTCGCGAACATCGTCGCGAGATCGTGTTCAAAACCCGTCTGCGAATCGTCTTTGGCTTTGCCGGCAGTCGGAAGATCCTGCGTGGTGGTCGGGCCGCGAAGGGTGAGTATGACCAGTTCCCCCGTGACACGCGGTGCCTTCAGCGGCGGCCTAAGCCATTCGGGGGCGAGTTCGGCTTCGCGAACGCGAACACCGATCAGCGAAACCGCCGCGATCGCAATCAAAACCACCAGTGTGATGGTGCGGCCTTTCATTCGCGTGAACTCTGCCGTTTTTCATCATGGATCGAAGTTCAATCCTAGCATGCGCGAGACGCCGAGTCGGAACCGCGCCACGCGATGCGATAATGCGAGGCATCAACAATTTACCTCGATGGATATCCACCGCATGGCCGCAAAAATTGTCGCGATGGTTCCCGCCGCCGGCACCGGAACACGCCTGGGCGATGCCCTGCCGAAGCAGTACCTTGACGTCAACGGTTTCCCGATGATTTACCATGCGCTTGCGGTACTCGGTCGCATTTCGCGGATCGATCAAATTTGCGTGGTTCTCTCGGCCGAAGATCGACATTGGCAGCCGCTCATGGCAAACGCAGTTGGCAATATGAGAGGCCGCGTGGATGCGCTGCTTGTCGGCGGGCCCACTCGCGGTGAAAGCGTTCTCAATGGATTGGTTGCGATGCAAAACAGCATGGATGCAAACGATTGGGTGATGGTGCATGATGCGGCGCGGCCTTGCATTCGCGCGGAACTGATCGAACAATTCATCGATGAACTTCAAGACGATGTCATCGGCGGCTTGCTCGCGCTGCCGCTCGCCGACACGATCAAACGCGATGCCGGCAATCTGCGGGTGGAATCGACCCTCGCGCGCGACGGAATTTGGCGCGCGCAAACTCCGCAAATGTTTCGTTACGGCATGCTGCGCGCCGCAATGCAAAAAATGCCCGACGCGACCGATGAAGCGCAAGCCATCGAAGCGCTCGGCCATCAACCTAAACTGGTGATGGGCGACAGCGCCAACCTGAAAGTCACCTATGCGCCGGATTTGAAACTGGCGCGGATGCTATTAAGCGAGGAGCATTAAGCGATGGCCATGTATGGAAACAGTGCCGCACCCATGATTCGCATCGGCCACGGCTTCGATGTGCATCAGTTGGTCGAAGGCCGCAAGTGCATCATCGGCGGCGTGGATATTCCGTTCGAGCGCGGATTGCTCGGGCACTCGGATGCAGACGTGTTGTTGCACGCGATTTGCGATGCCTTGCTCGGTGCCGCCGCACTCGGCGATATCGGCAAACATTTTCCAGACAGCGATGCGCGTTACCAAGGCATCGACAGCCGCACGCTTTTGAAACACGTCGCCGCGTTGATTGGCGAGCGCGGCTACCGGGTGGAAAACGTCGATGCCACGATCATCGCCGAAGCGCCGAAGATGTCGCCGCATATTGCACAAATGGTGGGCAACATCGCAGCGGATTTGGGCGTCAACGCGGATCAGGTGAACGTCAAAGCGACGACAACGGAGAAGCTTGGATTTACTGGGCGCGGCGAAGGGATTGCGGCGGAAGCGGTTTGCCTGATTTGCAAAGTCTAGCGCTGGCGCGGCTCTTCGGCATAAAATGTCCTGAAAGCCGCGCCAGATATAGACTTTAAAACTTTCGCTATGCGTTGGTCTTGCTTCCCTGCGTCATCGGCCGATCATTGCTGACCCCAGCCAAATGCCCCATGATGCGCCGCGAAATCTGACCCAGCGGCGCGACTGCCTCGGCGGCACCGATGTCGATGGCTTCCTTGGGCATGCCGAATACGATCGAGGTGGCCTCATCCTGAGCAACGGTAAAGGCCCCTTGCTGGCGCATCGCGAGTAAGCCTCTTGCACCGTCCTTGCCCATGCCGGTTAGGATCGCGCCGACCGCATCGGGACCGGCGCACTCGGCAGCCGAATGGAACAACACATCGACCGACGGGCGATGCAAATTCACGGGTGCATCCTGCGAAAGCTTGATGCCGTAGCCGCGCCCGCCGTGGCGTTCCACGCGCAGATGAAAACCGCCGGGTGCGACGTAGGCGTGACCGGGGAGAGCGGGTTCTTCATCTTCGGCTTCCTTCACGGTGATTTTGCACAGACCGTCCAGGCGTTTTGCGAATAATTTTGTGAAGGTGCCAGGCATATGCTGCGCAATGAGTATCGGCGGGCAGTCTTCCGGCATCGTGACAAGAATATCTTTCAGCGCCTCCGCACCACCGGTGGACGCACCGATGACAATGATTTTGCTTTGCGCCACGGTTGTGTTGCCCAGCATCGGCAAGACTTCATCCGCATCGCCCGTCGCACGATTGATATCGAGCGGCTCGATTTTGTCGCGTGCGGCATAGGCACCGCGGATTTTCTCGACGATCAATTGCGTGTAATCATCGTCGGTGGTTTCGCCCGCAACCGGCTTGCCGACGAAATCGACCGCACCCATTGCCAACGCGCGAAATGCGATATCGGAACCTTCTTGCGTGTGCGAAGAGAGCATGACGACCGGCATCGGCCGCACCCGCATCAGGCGCTTCAGGAACGAGAGACCGTTCATGTTCGGCATTTCGATATCGAGCGTCAGCACGTCGGGATTCAGGCTGCGGATCATTTCGCGCGCGACCAGTGGATCGGGTGCCGAGCCGACCACGATCATGTCGGATTGCTCGTTGATAATTTCTTTCAAAATATTGCGGATGAGCGCGGAATCGTCGATGACGAGAACTTTTATTTTCATGTTGCTTTCCTCAACTAGTGTCGTGACACAGAATTATTGATGCAAATAAAACGGATGGATTTTTTCGCGTGGCAAGGCGGGAGGAGACGGCATAGCACCGCTATGGCAACGACGAACAACGCCGCCATGCGGAAAAAGACGCCGTTTTATGTAGCGATAATTCTGTGTCACGACACTAGTCTTGCTTGAGCATTTCAACTTCGCCACCGACAACCACGTTGCGCAGGCGCATGTTGTATTCGCTTTCGCGTTCCACGATCGTGTGATTGTGGAGTTCGCGGATTTTCTTCACCAGCACGCGACCGGTGCCGGGGAAATAATAAATCTTCCGCGGATGCACGCCAAGCATGTCTTCCGCCGTCACCCGCACGCCTTCGTTGTGCAGATATTCCATGACGAAATTTGCGTTGGATTCGCCGATATTATTGACAGTGAATCCGCGCAGCACATTGCCGCCTCCAAATACTTTCGCCTCCATGTTTTCGCGGCGCCCGCCCATCTTGATGAGCTGGTTGATGAGAATTTCCATCGCAAAAGTTCCATACCGCGCCGACATGGATACCGGGCTCGCCGGATCTTTTTCACTGCGCGGCAACATGAAGTGATTCATCCCGCCGACACCCGCGCGCGCATCGCGGATGCACGCGGCCACACAAGAGCCCAGCACCGTCACCAGCACCATGTTTTTGTCGGTGGCGAAATACTCGCCCGGCAATATTTTCGCGGCCTCGATGCCGAATTTCTTGTCGAAGTAGCGGGTGGGCGAATTCTCAACGGGCGACGGCGTGCTGCTCATGTGGCGAGCTCATAAACGGTCTTGCCGCGAATACGGAAAGTGTCCTTGCCGTTGTAGAAAAAATTCTCGGAATGGCCGGCGAACAACAACCCGTCCTTCCTCAATAATGGCGCGAATCGATCCAGCACTTTGGTCTGCGTTTCCTTGCTGAAATAGATCATCACGTTGCGGCAAAAAATTGCTGCCAACGGCGGCGGTGAGCCCAAGTCCCAACCGGATTCATGCAAGTTGACTTGGCGGAATTCGACCATGCGCTGTACTTGTGGACGAATGCGCGCGAAACCGGCCTGGTCGCCCGTGCCTTTGAGGAAAAATCGCTTGAGGCGTTGCGGCGAAAGCGAGGCGACTTTCTCGGCTGCGTACACGCCGCGTTGCGCAGTGGCGAGCGCGTCGGTATCGAGGTCGGAAGCGATGATGCGCACCGGCGGCGAATCGCATCCGAAGGCCTCTATCGCGGCCATCGCAATCGAGTAAGGCTCTTCACCTGTCGAACAAGCCGCGCTCCAGACCGTGAGCGCTTCGCCGTCGCTCAGTTTCAACAAATGTTCGGCGAGGATCGTGAAGTGATGCGCCTCGCGAAAGAAGTAGGTGAGATTGGTGGTGAGCGCATTGATGAAGCGAACGTGCTCTTCGCTGCCCGAGGCCTCGACTACGTCAAGGTATTCGCGAAAGCTCGCCAAGCCCAATTGCCGCAGGCGCTTGGTGAGGCGGCTATACGCCATCGGTTTTTTGTTGTCATTTAGCGTGATGCCGGCGTAATCAAAAATCATCCGCTGCAAGCGTCGAAAATCGGCGTCGGAAAAGTCGAACACTTTGAACGGCGCGCCAAGACCCTCACTACCCGAAGTGGGCTGCTGCAAGTCGATCCTTCCCGTATCGAGCTGGGCGTGATTCATGCGCCTTCCGGGGAATCGGAGTTCGCCGCCATATCGCGCCACGCGGTGAGGATTTCTTTGGCGTCTTTCCAGAATATCTGGCTGCGTTCGACACCCACCGACATTGCCAGTCGGTTGGTGACGGATTTGGCGGTGTGCGCAAGATCGCGCAAGTTTTTTGCATCGAGCAAATCTGCACCGAGCAAATCGATTTCGTCGCTCTTGGTGCCTTCGAGGCGCAGCAACAATTGCATTTTGGCAGCCACCAACGGCGGCAAATCCTGTGCTTTGGCGCGGTGTCCGGGCATCACCGGCGTGGTCGCGCTATCGACCGCCACCTTGCGGCCGGCACCAGTGGGATCAATCACCTCGATGAGTTGTCGTTTGATCAGTTCGCGGATTTGCGATTCAAGCAGATCGGAAAGGCTGCCAGCGCGCTCCAGCAGCCGGCCAAAGGTCAGCACGCCGTCAATCAGGAAAAGTACCGATCTCAACTTTGGCGAAATATCGGAGGACCGCGCGCGCATTTTGGTGGTGCCCGCTTCCGTGCGGATAAGCACGCTGTCGTAATGAAGAACCCTATCGGACACTCGCGGCTCCGACGGAAACCGCGGCACCGCGTGCGACGGAATGGGCGACACCGATGAGGTATGACGCATCGAGAATCAAGGCAACGCGGCCATCGCCCAGAATGGTCGCGCCGGATACCCCCGTGATGCGCCGATAGTTGGCTTCGAGACTTTTCAGTACGACCTGATGCTGGCCGAGCAGGTCGTCGACGCGCACCGCTGCGCGCTGATCGTCCATTTCCAGCACGACGAGAATGTCGCGGCCATCGCGCTCCCGCGCAGGAAGGTTGAAGAGCTCGGCGAGCGAGGTGATCGGCAGGAATTCGCCGCGCACCTTCACCACCTCATTACCATTGACGGTTTGCACGTCCGCCATCGCGGGTTGCAACGATTGGGCGATGTTGGCGAGCGGCAGGATGTAGGTCTCACCCGATACGGATATCGACATGCCATCGAGGATCGCCAATGTGAGGGGGAGGCGAATTGTCATGCTGGTGCCGCCGCCGGCGATGGAATCGATGTCGATCTTGCCGCCAAGCAAATGCACGTTCTGCCAGACCACGTCCATGCCGACGCCGCGTCCGGAGACATCCGTGACCGCCGCCGCCGTCGAAAATCCCGCCTTGAATATCAGTTGCCAGACCTCTTCGTCATTCCAGCTATCGTTGGCATCGATGCCTTGTTCGCGCGCTTTGGCGAGGATACGTTCGCGATCCAACCCGGCACCATCGTCGGTGACAGTGATGACGATGCTGCCGCCTTGATGAGCCGCGCGCACGGTGAGCAGGCCCACGGTGGGTTTGCCGGCCGCAATGCGCGCGTCCGGTGTTTCGATGCCATGATCGATCGCGTTTCTCACCAAATGCGTCAGCGGATCGGCAATTTTCTCGATTACGCTTTTGTCCAGTTCCGTGTCTTCGCCGATCAATTGGAGTTCCACTTCCTTGCCGAGTCGATCGGCGAGGTCGCGGGTCAGGCGCGGCAATCGGCTGAAGACGAAACTGATCGGCAACATGCGGATCGCCAGGATCGCGTCTTGCAGATCACGGGTATTGCGTTGCAATTGGGCGAGACCGGCGGACAAGCGAGTTTGTTCGTCTTGATCGATGCCAAGTGCCGCTTGCGACAACATCGCTTCCGCAATCACCAGTTCGCCGACAAGGTTGATCAACTGATCGACTTTGACGACATTCACGCGAATCGAGCTCGCATCGACCAGCGACGAAAGCTGAATGTCGCCGTCGGTCGTCAGTGGGGCGGCATTGGTGTCGAAAGCAAGCGAGGCGACTTGATAATTGGTCTCGACCGGATCATCGAAAAAGCCGAACAATCCATCCTGATCGTCGTCTTCCGAGGCGGCGGGTTTCGCCCGCGCGCCGCGCCGCTCATACGCGCTGATTTCGATCGCTTCGGCGGGAACCAGAAACTCTAGGCTTTCGCGAAGTTCAGCATCGTCAATGTCGGTATTGAGATTGAACGAATACGCCAGCAAACGATCATCGATGCTCTGCGTGGCGACATCGGAGACGGCACCAAGCCCCGCGATATCCGCGTTTAGCGTGGCCAGTGCGTCGGGCTCACCGTACTCGCTCTTTTCAAGATGGATGACCACTTTGAAGCGCGGCGGCGGAACCTCCACTTCGTCAGCAGGCGGCGGATCGAGTAATTCTTCGGCCGACATGTCGAGCAGTGTTTGCCGCATCACCTGCATCGACGGCAGGTCGGGAGGCGTTTCCATTTCAAGCGCGAGCAGATGCTGGCGCATCACATCGCCGCTGCGCAGAAAAACATTCACCATCGGTTTCGTGAGCGGCATTTTTCCCTTGCGCACACGGTCGAGAATGGTTTCGAAATCGTGGGTGAATTCAGACAAGGCCATGTGGCCAAACGCGGCGGCACCACCCTTGACCGAGTGCACCGCGCGGAATATCGCATTCAACGCTTCCGCATCGGGCGCACGCAGGTTGACGGCCACCAGCAGCGATTCGAGCGCGCTGATGTGCTCCTGCGCTTCTTCAAAGAAGGCTTTTGCAAAACGGGACAGGTCTAATGCCATGGACGTCGGCCGATCAAAAGAGGGGAATGCCGCGTCTTATGTTGCGCTCTGCGCAAAAGCCCTCTTCAGCATTTCGAGCAATTTCTCGGGATCGAAGGGTTTCACCATCCATCCCGTCGCACCGGCGTCGCGGCCCTGTTGTTTCAATGCCTGAGACGATTCGGTGGTCAGCATCATGATCGGCACCTTCTTGTAATTGGGCAGGCTGCGCAGCGCTTTGATGAGCGTCAGGCCATCCATTTTCGGCATGTTCTGATCGGTGAGCACCAGATCCGCCTGATTGGCTTTGGCGAATTCAAGCCCTTGCTCGCCATCTTCCGCTTCGATGACCTTGTAGCCGTTGCTGGTCAGCACGTAGGCGAGCATCTGGCGAATGGAGGGTGAATCGTCAACCGTAAGAATTGTCTTCATGGCATGTCTTGTAATTGTAGGTTTCGCGAAAGTGGTGCCAGCGTTAGAACATTTCCATATCGCCGGTGCCCAGGTGGGCTTTCCCGACGGGCTTTAGCAGGGTGACATCGAGATCGGCGAGATTGTCGTTGGCCTGGGCCACCAGTTCCGTCAGGCGCGCCGCAGATCCCTCCTGATTCGCGCCGGGCTGAAGTGCGGCCAACAGCAAATCGACTTCTTGCAACAATTGCCCGAGACGCGCCTGAGCATGCGCAAGCAGTTGGTCGGAAATGTCCTGAAATTGCAGCGCGGAAAATGCCTCGCGCTTTGATGGATTCATGACGGGAACTTTGTCTTGCGCGCGCATCGCGGTGAAGGCGGGCATCAAGCGATCAATGGCATCTTTGAGAATTTCACGCGTTTCGCCGATCTCGTGATGTGCCGAATCAACCTGCGAAAACAGTCGCGATGCAAGCTCGTGATACGCGAGTAGCGTTGCGTAGGAAGGTTTGTCGCCGTTGTCGGCGTGGCTCATGCGGCGACCTGTTCGACCAGCGCCATGTCTGTGCTCGACATGAGTCGCTCGATATCCACCAGTATCAGCATCTGATCATTCACCGTCGCGAGCCCGGTCAGATATTGCGTATCCAGCGCGCCGAATTCCGGTGCGGGATGGATATCCTCTTCTTTCAGCGACACTACGTCGGATACGCCATCGACGACGGCCCCGACAACGCGTTTGCCGATATTCAGAATAATCACCACCGTAAACTCGTTGTACGCGACATCGCCCAGGTCGAATTTGATACGCAAATCGACGATGGGCACGATCACGCCGCGCAAGTTGATGACACCTTTGATGAACGCAGGTGTATTGGCGATCTTGGTCACCGCCTCGTAGCCGCGTATCTCCTGGACTTTGAGGATATCGATTGCGTATTCCTCGGTGCCGAGCGAGAAAGTGAGCATCTCCACGGCCTTGACCAGGAGATCGGGGGCACTTGATCGGGAGTTGGAAAATGAATTCATAGGGTCATCGAATAGTGTTAGTTTATCCGTACTTCACGAGGCAGACCGAATACATGTGTGTCGAAATCACCATCTGTGCGCTATCGGCACCATAGATAAAACTCTAGCACTGGTGCGGGTTTCAGGGCAATAGTGGCTGTAGAGCCTCGCCAGTACTAGACTTTGTCACGTTAAAACTCTTCCCATTCCCCATCAAGATCTTTAGGCAGCGCCGTCGCCGGTTTTGCGCGGCCTTCCACCGCGATGCGCGGCGCCGATGGCCTTGCCGCCGCATTCTCCGCAAGCGCCGCGTTACGCCGCGAGCGCGTCTTGTCTTCACGCAATTTGGTGTCGTCGAGTTTGAAGTGCGAGACGAGGTCGGAAAGAATTTCTGCTTGCTCGCGCATCGATTCCGCCGCCGCCGCCGCCTCTTCGACGAGCGCTGCATTCTGCTGCGTTACATCTTCCATTTGCACGATGGCGCGATTGACTTGTTCGATGCCGGTTGCCTGCTCGTGCGAGGCCACGGAAATTTCATTGATGATTTCGGTCACCTGTTGAATGCCGACGACAATATTTTGCATGGCACCGCCGGCTTCATTGACGAGCTTTGTGCCATCGTTGATCTGATCGACCGAGTTGCCGATCAATTCCTTGATTTCCTTCGCCGCCGCCGCGCTGCGCTGCGCGAGTGCGCGCACTTCGGCCGCAACCACGGCAAATCCGCGGCCCTGTTCGCCTGCCCGCGCCGCCTCGACTGCCGCATTCAACGCGAGAATATTGGTCTGGAACGCGATGCTGTCGATGACACTGATGATGTCACCGATCTTTTTCGAACTCGCGCTGATCGCAGACATTTTTTCGACCGCCTTGACGGCCACCGCACCGCCCTTGCGCGCCGCCTCGGAGGCCGACAGTGCCAAGCCGTTAGCGAGCTTGGTGCTATCCGCATTTTGCCGAATGGTCGAGGTGAACTCCTCCATGCTCGATGCCGTCTCTTCGAGTGTCGAGGCCTGCTGTTCGGTGCGAGAAGAGAGATCAGTGTTGCCGGCGCTGATTTGCCGCGCTGCGTTGGCGATCTCACCGGCGTTGATAGCGACTTGAGCGATCAAATCATGCAACTTTGAAACGAAACCATTCATCGATATCGAGAGTTGGCCGAATTCGCCCGGCATCGCTGGCAGTTTGCGGGTCAAATCGCCTTCACCCGTTCTCAGATCCTCGGTCGCGCGTAACACTTGATCGATCGGCCGGGAAATGAGGCGATACGTCCACCAAGAGACCGCACCGACCGCAAGCAGGCCGATCAGCACGGCGACGGCAACCATGGCCGCCGCCCCGCCTGCCATCGACTGACTTTGCTGCTGAAACTGGGCGTTTTCGCGCTGCACCGCTTCCGATAGTTTTGTCAGCGCGTCGCCGGCGCGATTGAAGGACTTCTCAAATTCCGGAATCTCGGCGATGACACCGATGAGATTGCTCTTCGCGTCGACAATCCGCTTGTCTGCGTCGCGAACGTAGGATTCAAGCACCGGTTTGGCGGCAACAATGGCGGCGCGGACTTCGGCGGTAGCTTGCGCCGAGTTGGCATCGGCGGCGGCGAGCGCGGCGAGCAGCAACTTCTTATCCGCGGCATATTTTTTCTCGGTACGATCCAGCCAGTCGTTTTCACCGCGCTCAAACGCCAAAATATAAGTGACGATATTGCCGCGTATCGAGTCGTGCATCTTGCCGAGATCGCCGACATTCTGCTGAAGGACAGCGTTGCGGGTCGATTTTTCGACAATGCCGCGGAACGATCCGGCAGAGGAATAAGCGACGATTCCTACGATGACGAAAATGACCGCAACAATGGCGCTGAAAATTGCCAGCGCGGCCTTGATGGACAATCCCTTCGTGATTTGCATCATTCTTGGCATCCCGATGACTGGTTGAACCGCGGCGAGCATGGCCATCGTTGAGGTACGGCGACGGCCATTTGCAGGATGGGCGGATAAGCACTGAATTATTTCACGCTTGGCGCATGTGCGTGGGTCTGTTGCAGAAATATTACTTATTGGCGCGCGACTCTCATTGCTTGGGCGGCGAGGTCTATTTTTTTACCTGCGCCAATACGTTGCTCGTCCAGGCGAGCCGCTCGATGAGCGTCTTCAGAAACTGCCGGTTGAAACGAAGCTGGCAGGCATCCGACAGTTGTTCCAGTTGTACATCTTGTACTTTCAATAACTGAACTTCGGACACCGCGATTATGGATGCGGTGCGGCGCGCTTTGTCACCCGACAGGTAGGCCATTTCGCCGAAGCAGTCGCCATCCTTTAGTACATTCAGTAGCTTGCCATCCTTGATGACCTTAACCTGGCCCGAGACGATAATGAAAAACGCGTGACCGATGTCGCCTTCAAGCAATAAACTTTGTTCCCGCGAGTGATTCTCCCAAATGGCACCGCGCAGCACTTCCCAGAGTTCGGAATCGCGGAAATCGCGGAAGAAATCGAGCTTTCGCAGCGCGTTGAATTTTTCCGCTGACGAAATTTCGAAGGAGTACTTTTCGAGTTGGGGAAATGTCTCCGCCAAATCGCGCGCCATGGCGTACCAGGCGGGATAACGTTTGGCGGTGTCGCGCGCCATCGCCTTTTCGACGATCTCGACCAGCTTGTCGGGAATATCCGGGCGAATCGATTTGAGCGGAGTAGGCTCCTCGTTCAAGATTTTGTTGATCATCGCGACCGAATTTGCGGCCTGGAATGGCAGTCGTCCGGCGAGGAGTTCGTACATCGTGACACCGAGCGAATAAATGTCGGTTTGCACCGAAGGTTCTTCTTCGTTAATCTGCTCCGGCGCCATATACGCAGGGGAGCCCACAAAACCATCTATCTGAGTATGTGTCGATTGCGAAATTTGCGCGGTGCCGAAATCGGAAATCTTGATGTCATCGCGATCCGACAACAAAATATTCGCGGCTTTGATGTCGCGGTGAATCACGCCGTTCTGAAACGCGTAATCCAGTGCCCGACACGCCTTGAAAATAATCAAAACGGCCTGCCGAACCGGCAGCAGATTGGTTTCGGTGCAGAACTTCTTCAGACTGCCACCGCCAACAAACTCCATGACGATGTAGCGCAAATCGCCTTCCACCACGGCGTCGAACACGCCAACGATATTTGGGTGCGAAAGCTTGCCGACCATGGCGGCTTCGTTCAGGAATAACTTCTCGAAGCGCCGAGCTTCTTCCTCGCCCATGCCTTCATCGGTCATGGCGACCTTGATGGCGACCTTGCGTTCGTTGAACTGGTCTTCGCCCAAATAGACAATCGCCGTCGCACCGCGGCCGAGTTCTCCGCTGATGTCGTATTTGCCAATCCTGGTCGGGCGGCTAAACATTTAGTGCGCGATTTCTTGAGCGAAAGTGTGCAAAAGTGAAGTTAGAAAATCGATCAGGTTTCAGCGGTTATATGCTGATTTCCAAAGAGTTTAGCCGATTGGAATGAGATTGGCGACAGTTTTTTAGGCGTCAATTTACGAGCGTGCGTGCGAGCTTGGAAAAATGCGCCGCCGAAATATCCTTGACGGGCAAAGGTGTCGCTTTTTCAGCGTACACGAAATTCTTGAACATCGATCGTGCGTAGGCCGGATCGTAATGATGGCTCAACATATCGGCCACAAACTCGTCCCATCTGCCCGATGAGGCGAGCGTCTTCCAATCGGCAATCTTCGCCGCCGAATGGAGCGCAGTCAGGCAATCAAGTTTGGCAAAAAGCAGTGCCTTGTCGGTGATAAGGTGTGCATATTCTTCCCGCAGCAGGTTGACGCGCAACGCATCCGGCGTTTTGACCTCAATGCATGGGCTTTCGCGCATACGCAGAATCAGCGCCTCAGGCACGCGCAAACTGCCCACTTTTTTGCTTTCAGCTTCCACGTAGACGGGCCGGCTTGCATCGAATGCGGAAAGCTCCGCCCAGATGCGGGACTCAAACAATTTTTGCGCGGGTTGCGGCGCTCCCGGCAAATCACCCAGTACCGAGCCCTTGTGCAGCGCCAGTTTTTCCAGATCCAACACCTGTTTCCCGACTTCATTCAGTGCTTCCAAGAGCCGGCTCTTGCCCGAACCGGTGCGGCCGCAGATCACCCGAAACGAGAACTTTTCGGGGAGCATGGCGAGTTCGGCGATCACCTGACCACGCCAGCCCTTGTGGCCGCCTGCCAACTGCAAGGCCGGCCAACCGATGCTGCGCATCACATGAACCATCGCACCGGATCGCGAGCCGCCGCGCCAGCAGTAGATAAGTGGTTTCCAACCCTTGGGCTTATCGAGAAACGAGTTCTCGATGTGGCGCGCAATATTTCGTGCCACCAACGCCGCGCCGACTTTTTTCGCTTCGAAGGCGGAACGTTGCTTGTAAATGGTTCCCACCTGAATGCGTTCCGTGTCCGTCAAAACGGGAAAGTTCACGGCCCCCGGCAAGTGATCCTCGGCAAATTCCCCGGGACTACGCACATCGATGACGCAATCGAATGATGCGATGGCGTCCCGCGAAATGGGCAAAGCGTGCAACGTATTTTTTGTGGGGGCCGCTTGCGTCAAACGCGGTTGATCGGCGGTTTTCACGACTTTGCGGGGGCCTGCAGGCGAGGCAACTTCAGAATGGCGCGAATGCTGGGCAGCACATTGTCCAGAATCATCGGCTGCGCCTTGACAGTGGGATGAACATGATCGGGCTGAAAAAATTCGAATTTGTCGGCAAATCCTTCGAGCAGAAAGGGTGGGGCGGGCAAACGATTGGTTTTGGCCAGGTCAAAGTAAAGCTCGCGGAATTGTCGCGCATAGTCGATCCCGTAGTTTGGCGGAATTTGTATGCCGATCAACAGTACCTTGGCTTTTTTTGCGGTACACGCGTCGATGATGGCCTGAAGATTTTTTCGGGTATCGACAATCGGCAGTCCACGCAGCCCGTCATTCGCGCCTAGCGCCAAAACGACGAGATCCGGCTTGTTTCGGAGAAGATCCGTCTTGATTCGACTTTGCCCACCGCTTGACGTTTCCCCGCTGACGCTTGCATTGATGATGGTGATACCCTCGGCTTTCAGCTTGAATTGCAGAAGATTCACCCAACTCTCTTTGGGATCGATGCCGTAGGCGGCAGACAGACTGTCTCCATAGATCATCACGCGCTGAGCCAGGCCTGTGCTGGCGGCGCGCAATGGCATCGGCAGTATGGAGGCGAAGGTCAATGTAATCATCGTGCCGAGTGCGCGTCGCCTGCTATGCTGATTCATCATTCAGGCCGCGCTTTGATTGTTGTTGAGATGCTCATATTGCCGAAAAAGCTCCATTTTGTTGCTTCGATTCCGTCGTTCATCGCATTATCGCCGCGACCTCGTGTCAGTGGTGACACTATTCACCATGCGGTTCTCGCTGCCTTCCAATTCTTGCGTATATAAAACTCAATGAACGATTCTTCCAAATTAGCCGATTCGGCATCGCGCGCGCCGGTCGCAATGATTCAGGTCGCCCATCTCAGCAAACGGGCGACCACCACGGATGGCGAGTTGGTTATCGTCAACAATGCGAATTTTAGCGTTGCCGCCGGGGAGGCGGTCGCCGTCGTCGGCGTGTCGGGTTCCGGCAAGTCAACTCTGCTCGGGCTAATGGCCGGATTGGATACGCCAAGTAGCGGTAAAGTGTTCATTGATGGCGTCGATATTTTTTCCCTCGATGAGGATGGGCGCGCCAAGCTGCGCGGACGCATGGTCGGTTTTGTCTTTCAGTCTTTTCACCTGCTACCCGCGTTGACTGCTCTTGAAAATGTCGCGTTGCCGCTTGAATTGAGCGGCGCGAGCGATGCTATGGCGCGGGCGCGCACAATACTTGATCGTGTAGGCTTGGGCGAACGCCAAAAGCACTATCCGAAGCAGTTGTCCGGTGGCGAGCAACAGCGGGTGGCGATTGCGCGCGCATTCGTTTCGGCACCGAGATTGCTGTTTGCCGATGAACCAACCGGTAATCTCGATGCGCGAACCGGGCGGGCGATGATCGATTTGCTGTTCGAGCTCAATCGCGAACATGGAACGACCTTGATTCTCGTGACACATGATCTGGCGCTTGCGGGCAGGTGCGGTCGCCGATTGACCATCGATGCGGGTGTGATTGGCACCGAAGATCAGACTCAAGAAATGGCGATGTAATGAATCGATTCGCGTTGGCGCTGCGAATGTTGCGCCGCAACAGCCGTTCCGGCGAGGCGCGCGTGTTATTGCTGGCGCTTTTCATTGCAGTGATGAGCGTGAGCACGGTCGCATTTTTCGCCGATCGCGTTGAATTGGCGCTGAACCAGCGCGCAAACGAATTGATTGCCGCCGATGTCGTGGTGATCACCGATAAACCGGTTTCGGCGCGCTTTCGCGAAACCGCCGAGCGTCTCAAGCTTGCGACGGCCTCATCCACCACGTTTCCCAGCATGGTGGCGGACGACAAAGATAAAGGGCAGGGCGTCAGTCTCGCTGAACTAAAAGCAATCACGCCGGGATTTCCATTGCGTGGGCAGTTCAAGATTGCCGATCGTCCCGGTACGGAAGGTGTTGCGACCCGCGACATTCCTGCGCCCGGCACGGTGTGGGTGCCTGAGGTATTGTTGACCCGTCTTGATGCGCGAGTCGGCGACACACTCAAGATCGGTGCGACAAAACTTGTTGTCGCCGCGGTGCTCGTCAAAGAGCCCGATAGCGTCCTCGATTACTTTGGTATCGCGCCGCGATTGATGCTCAACATGCGCGATTTGCCGGCGACGGAGTTGTTGCAAGTCGGTAGCCGGGCTACTTTTCGTTTTATGGTGGCGGGCGAGATCGCCGCCGTCGAGGAATTTCGTGCGGCACACACGGGGAATCTCCTGCGCGGTGAACGCATCGAAAGCGTGCGCGACTCTCGCTCCGAAGTGCGCGTGGCGCTGGAGCGTGCGCAACGCTTTCTCGGTTTGGCGGCCCTGCTATCGGTGGTGCTGGCGTCGGTCGCCGTCGCGCTGGCAGCGCGGCGATTCTCACGGCGACAATTGGATAGTGCCGCAATGATGCGGTGCCTCGGTGCCAGTCGGGCCGACATCTTCATATTAAACCTCTGGCAATTCTTGTTGCTTGCGCTAGTGGCGTGCGCAACCGGAACCCTGGCGGGTTTCGCGGCGCAGAGTGTGCTTTCAGGAATGCTGGCGGGTTTCTTGAGTGTCGCGCTGCCGATGCCGTCGATCGTGCCTGCGATACAGGCATGCGCGATTGGACTCGCATTGTTGTTCGGCTTCACGTTACCGCCGCTGCTCGCATTGCGCAAAGTACCGACTCTGCGCGTCCTGCGGCGCGACCTTGACCCGTTCGATTCAGGTGCAGCACTCGCATATTTGCTTGGCTTCGCCACCCTTGCATGTCTGATTGTGTGGCGTGCCGGCGAGATCAAGCTGGGCGCTATTGCGGTGGGCGGATTCGTGGCGGCACTTGCAGTGGCAGCCCTTGCGGGATGGCTGCTGATTCTGGCCGCTGCACGGCTGCGCGGCGCGACCAGTGGTTCCTGGCGCTATGGTATCGCCAATATGCGGCGGCGATCGGGTGGTAGCCTCGTGCAAGTCATGGCGCTGGGCGTCGGGATCATGGCGATGTTGATGCTGACGCTGGTCAGGACCGACATGATCGGACGATGGCAGGGGACATTGAAGGACGATATGCCGAATCGCTTTGTCATCAATATTCAAAGCGATCAATTGCCGGCGGTTAAGGCCTATTTTGCCGGGCGCAGTATGACCACGCCCGACTTGTATCCGATGGTGAAAGGACGCTTGACGGCAATCAACGATGTCGCGGTGGTGCCGTCGATGTTCAAGGACGAGCGCGCAAAACGCACCAGTGAGCGCGAATTCAATCTTTCATGGGCGACCGCGTTGCAGCCCGACAACAAAGTTGTCGCCGGTGAATTCTGGCCAACCGACGCCAAAGACAAGCAGTTTTCGGTAGAAGAGGGGATTGCAAAGACGCTCGGGATCAAAGTCGGCGATGTAATGAGTTACGACATTGCGGGTTCGACGTTTAGCGCAAAAGTAACCAGTCTGCGAAAGGTCGAATGGGATTCGTTCAAGGCAAACTTTTTTGTACTGGGAACTCCTGCGGCGCTCGACAACTACCCTGCCAGTTACATCACCAGTTTTCACTTGAAGCCGGGCAACGAAGCCGTTGTCGCAGGGTTGATTCGTCAGTTTCCAAACCTCTCCGTGATCGACATGACGGCGATCATGAACCAGGTTCGTGCAATCACCAATCAAGTGGCCGACGCCGTTTCGTTTGTCTTCGTATTTGCGCTGGCCGCCGGGCTTGTCGTGCTGTATGCCGCTATCGCGACCACCCAAGATGAGCGCGTGTTTGAAGCGGCCATCATGCGCACCTTGGGGGCAAGTCGCCGCCAAATGGTCGTGGTTCAACTTGCAGAATTCCTCGTTATCGGTCTCTTGTCGGGGCTTATCGCCAGTGGCGGAGCACTCGCGTTGGCAACGGTACTTTCAGACAAAGTGCTCGGGTTGCCTTACAGCATCAATTATTGGATTCCGGTCATTGGAATATTCGGCGGCGGCGTCGGTATCGCGGCGGCGGGGTTGCTGGGAACACAACGGGCAGTTTCAACACCGCCCCTGGCGACGATTCGGGCGCTTGAGTAGTACAGATTAAGTCTCACCAAGCTTGGCAGCTAACCCGTACGGTATTTTACATAATATAAATTATGCGCAATATTTTAGAAGGATTTGGAACGAAAAAAAGGCCTGAATCTCAATTCAAGCCCTTGTTTATTCGCCGAATAATTTGGTCGGGGCGAGAAGATTCGAACTTCCGACCCCTTGCACCCCATGCAAGTGCGCTACCAGGCTGCGCTACGCCCCGACCGAGGTTGCATTATAGCGGTGAAAGCATGGTGCGACTAGACGCTCAACATGGAAAGAATGCTTTTGAGTTCACTTTTGACTTCGCCGAGCTCCAGTTGACGCTCTAGTTTTAGACTCTTGGCCGAGGCGCTGGTGGGTTCGTCGAGTCGATTTCTAGCACCATTGATGGTAAATCCATGCTCATAAAGCAACTCGCGAATCCGGCGAATCAGCAGCACTTCATGGTGTTGGTAATATCGGCGATTGCCGCGTCGTTTGAGCGGCTTTAACTGCGTGAATTCTTGCTCCCAGTACCTGAGCACATGCGGCTTTACGCCGCACAGCTCACTGACTTCACCGATGGTGAAGTATCGCTTCGCCGGGATGGCCGGCAGGCTACTGGTGAGCAAGGGTTCCATTGAAGGACTTTTCAAC
>JANPBQ010000108.1:0-19287 GCA_031430555.1 Betaproteobacteria bacterium | reverse complement strand
CACATCCGCTCGGCATAGCGCGAGGCGCGAAACGTTTTGGCAATTTGAGCGTCGAATGAATGAGTCGGCATGGGAATGAACGTGTCGTCCGAACGGGACGGGGCACCGTTAAAATAGCATGTAAGCTCCCCGACATCGCCGCGCGCGCAATCAGGAATCAAGAAAATCAAAAAAGTCGTATTCCATCTCGGCAAGACCTTCACCAAAGTGCTGTTCTGGAGCGCGGTCGTCGCCTCGATCATCTTGGTAACCCTGGTGTTGACCGTCAAGTATGCCGTTATGCCCAATATTGAGCGCTATCAGGGTGATATTGTTGGGCGTGTTGCTGCGGCCAGCGGCATGGATGTATCGGCCAGCTCGATCCGCGGCGGCTGGTCGGGCTTCCGGCCCTATGTGGAATTGGAGAATGTGGTGCTGCGCGAACCCGCCAGCGCGACCCGGCGCGAAGCCGGGGCCGAGGCGCTGCGCCTGCCGCATGTGCATGCGTCGCTGTCGTGGTGGTCTTTATTTGCGGGGCAGATTCGTCTGGCCGATGTCGCGTTGTCAGGCCCGGCTTTAGCACTATCGCGCGGCAAGGATGGCCTGATTTATTTTGCCGGCCGCGCACTCAATCCGCCGACCGAGGTTGAAGATGATGGGCGTCTGATACAGGCCCTGCTGGAGCAGCCCGGCGTGTCGATTCACAATGCATCGCTGTCGTGGATCGATGAACTCGTACCGGATCGTACGCTGACCTTCACCGACGTGAGTTTGACATTGGAAAAACGTCTCGGCGGCCACGCGTTCGGTTTCGTCGCGACACCCAGCGATGGGATTGCCCGGAAAGTGGAGGTGCGCGGCGCGCTGAAATTCGGTCGCGAGCGTGAAAATACCGAGAATGGCCGCACGCGTTGGGTGCTCTCGGGGACCACCTTTGCGATGTTGAACGACGCCAATCTTGCGGAGATTCGCGAACACATGACGCTACCCGATGCGATGCAATCGGGGGTCGGAAATGTCCGCGTCTGGGTGGAGATTGACAGCAAAGCTGCCGCCGCCAATGCAGGTGCGACGACCGTCGCCGGTGCCGCGCCAGCGCCTTCCAACCCGATCCGCGCCATCACGGCGGATGTGAATATCGTGGATGCGCGTGCGCAACTGGGTGCCGAGTTGTCGCCGTTGCACATCTCCAAACTCGGTGGCCGCATTGAGTACGTTGCGCACGACGGTGGTTTTACCTTGCGCAGCAAGGCACTCGAATTCCGTACGCGCGAAGGCGTGAGTTCGCCGCCGGCCGATTTCTCGGTGATGCTGACCAACACCGGAGACCCGGCGACGGCGGTGGGTGCGGCAGGTGAAATCACCGCGAACGCGATCGATCTCAAGGCGATGACGGCGCTGCTGGAATATTTTCCGGTGGGCAAAGAAATTCGTGCCGTGGCGGCGCGGTTCCGCCCTCGTGGCGCGGTGCGTGAAATGGCTTTTTCGTGGACCGGATTTCTGGAACAGCCCTTGAGCTACAAAGTCAAAGGCGTGCTCGCGGAATTCGGTTCGCAGGAAGATGAATCGATTCCCGGCGTCGTCGGATTTTCCGGCTCGATCAATGGCGACGAGAAGGGTGGGCGCTTCTCGATTGCGTCCAAAAATCTGCGCATGGTTGCGCCAAAGGTTTTCCGTGCGCCGCTGAATTTTGCGATTCTCGAGGCGACAGGCGATTGGAAAGTCACGTCGGAATCGTTCGAGCTCAATCTGGCCGGCGTGAATTTCGCCAACGACGATCTTTCCGGCGATTTTTCCGGCCGCTATTGGCGCTACCGTCGTGACGGGCCCCGCGCTACCGAGGAAAAAGGCCCGGGTTCGATCGACATCAAAGGAAAATTCGAGCGCATCAAAGCGGTGAGAGTGCCGGAGTATCTACCCAACACCGCGCCGGTCACGCGCGACTACATCGCGTGGGCAATTCGCGACGGCGAAGTGGAATCCGCCAATTTCATCCTCAAGGGCGCGCTTTACGATTTTCCCTATCATCAGGGAAAAGGCGGGCAGTTTCGCATCGATGCGAAGGTCAAGGATATCGATTACCGCTATGCGGAAGGCTGGCCGAATGTGAACGACATCAACGGCGGCCTCGTGTTTGAGAACACGCGATTTGAGGCGAAGGTGGAGAGCGGGAAAATATTCAACGCGCCGCTGAAGCAAACCAGCGTGATCGTCGATGATTTCTCCGGGACGCCGCCGGTGTTGACGATTCAAGGTATCGCCGATGCGCGCGCGGAAGAGGTGTCGCGCTACTTGAGGGAAAGCCCCCTCATCGACAATGTTGGCGCGTTTACCCGTTTTGTGACACTGGATGGCCCGGGCAAATTGGAACTGGGACTGAAGTTCTTTCTGGGCACCAAAGAACGCGCCAAGATCAACGGAAAGTACACCGTCGCGCGCGCGCGCGCCAAGCTGCCTTTCGGCGAGCGCGGCGTCGACATCGTCAATCTCAGTGGTGGCGTCACGTTTACCGAAAGCAGCGTGAAAAGCACATCGCTCGCAGGTTCGGCGTACGGTAATCCGCTGATGATCAATATTGCGGGCGCGGGAGAGAACCCGGTGACAGTCGATTTCGGCGCGCGCGCGGATATCACACAGTTGGCCGATGTATTGCCGTTTCGCATGCCGGCGCAAGTGACCGGCACAGCGGATTTCTCCGGGCGTGTCACTGCCGGCAAGGGTGGCGGCACCGGCGTTGAGGTGGCCATCGAATCCACCCTCGCGGGCGTGACGATGAATCTGCCCGCGCCGCTTGCGAAGCGCGCCGACGAGGCGCGAAAGTTGCGCGTGGTTTTCACCAACACCGGTCTGGCGAACGAAAAGATTCGCGTTGCGTTGGCGGGCAACGCGCTCGCCGCTGCCGACAATCCGGAGTCGCGGATCGACGCGCGATTTCAACGCCGCTTTGATGCCAAGGGAATCGCGCAGGGATATTTTGGCGGCGTCGCCAATGTAGGCGCGCCGCTTGGCGAGATCGTCGTTCCCGAAGGTACCTGGCTGACGGGCACCATCGCAAAACTCGATTTCGACGCCTGGCGCGCCGCCATCGATGCCTTCTACCCGACTGCCTCTGCCAGCGCACCAGTCACGCCAGTCGCCAACGCGGCGACGTCCAAAAACGATTCGCCGATTGCCGGATTCGATTTCAAGTTGGGCGGTCTGTTGGCCTATGGTCGCTTGTTCAACCCGATGACGCTGAAGGGCCGCCACGGCGCGGACGGCTGGGGGCTGAATGTCGACAGCATCGAGGCGAGCGGCGACTTCACCTGGCGACCGGCGGCATTCAACGAGCGCGGCCTGGTGCGCGCGCGCCTGCAACGCTTCACGTTGGGCGACGAATCGCCGACGGCAACAATCGGCCAGGTGCCCGCAGTGGAGCCGGGCAAGGAGCCGGATTATCCGGCCCTGGATATCATCGCCGACAAGTTCACGTTCAAAGAACGATTGCTCGGCAAGCTTGAATTGCGCGCAACCCCGCAGGGTGCCAACTGGAAGATCGATCAGCTTGTCATCAGCAGTGGCCACGCGAAACTCGACATGCAGGGGCTGTGGCAACGCTATGGCGATCCACAGGCCGATCCGAAGGGGCCGATGGGCCGATCGCGCACGGCGATGACGGTGAAACTGGAAACGTCGAATCTGAATGCGCTGTTCAATCAATTTGGTTTCGGCGATTACCTGAAGGGGGGAAACGCGAAACTGGAAGGCGAACTCGTGTGGCCGGGCCACGCGGCGCAATTTCAGACCAATATTCTCTCCGGACAATTCAAGGTGCATGCCGCCGATGGACGCTTCGCCAAGATTGAGCCGGGTGCCGGAAAACTGTTGGGCCTGATGAGTCTCCAATCGCTGCCACGCCGCATCACGCTGGATTTCCGCGATATTTTTTCTGAAGGACTTGCGTTCAACAAGATCGACGGCGATGTGAAGATCGTGAACGGTGTTATGTCCACCGACAATTTTGAAATCAAGGGGCCGGCGGCGTATATCAAGACCACCGGCGAGGCTTCGTTGCCGACGGAAAAAGTAAACTTGAAAATGAAAGTCGCGCCGCTGGTGGGGGAGGGCGCGGCGCTCGGCGCGGCGGTGTTCCTGACACCGGTTGTCGGTGCCGGTGTCTATGCGATATCCAAATTGCTCGAGGGTGCGCTATCCTATGAATTGCGGGTAACTGGCCCCTGGGACGACCCACACGTTGACGAGGTCAAGAAAAACGCACCTACGCCGCTGGCGACGCCTGCCATTGTGCCAATACCTTCCGCAGATTCCGCCAAAAAAACACCATGATCATCACTCGTCACTCCAGCCAGATACCCGACGCTCTTGTAAAGATCAGCCAATCCACGCAATCTTTTTTTCGCGTGGCGGCGATCCAGATGGCGAGCGGGCCCAATGTTGCGGCCAATCTTGAGGAAGCGACCCGGCTGATCGACATGGCGGTATCGATTGGCGTGCGCATCGTCGCGTTGCCGGAATATTTCGCCATCATGGGAATGAAGGAGACCGACAAAGTCGCGGTGCGCGAAAAACCCGGCGATGGTCCGATCCAGCAATGGATGTCCGAGACGGCGGCGAAGCACCGCATCTGGCTGATCGGCGGCTCTATTCCCGTGGCGTCGAGCGTGCCGCACAAGGTGCGCAATACCTGTTTCGTCTATGACAAAGAAGGCAAGGAAGTCGCGCGCTACGACAAGATTCATTTGTTCAATTTGGCGCTCGGCACGGAAAATTTCTCTGAAGAGCGCACCATCGAAGCCGGCGACAAAGTGGTCGTGGTCGAGTCGCCGTACGGTCGCATCGGCTTGTCGATTTGCTACGACTTGCGTTTCCCCGAGTTGTACCGTGCGATGGGCAACGTCGACATCATCGTCGTGCCCTCCGCCTTCACGGCGACGACTGGCAAAGCGCATTGGGAAGCGCTGATCCGTGCGCGCGCAATCGAGAATCTTGCCTACGTGATCGCGCCCGCCCAAGGCGGCTTTCACGTCAATGGCCGCGAGACCCATGGCGACTCGATGATTGTTGATCCCTGGGGCGTGGTGCTGGATCACTTGCCGCGCGGCTCGGGCGTGGTGGTTGCCGGCATCAATCCGCAATATCAGCAAACGATCCGCAAGTCTTTGCCGGCATTGACGCATCGGACGTTGCGGCAGGTGTAGAGTCAATTCGCGCATTGCAAACCCCAATGCTGGCGCGGTTCTTCAGGCAAAAATGCCTGTAAAAGCCCGCCGATACTTGTGCTTTCCTATTTTCTACTATGATACCGCTTGTTTCTCGGATGCAGGCGTGTCAAGGCTCAATCTCGGCGACAATCGCGAATCCTGCAAGAACGCAAGCGCGACAATTTTTACGACCAAATGTTTTTCAGGACCATTGAGGCACTCCCATTCCAACGCTTATGGCAATGCGGCGGAATTGCTTGCCACGCAATAATTTTGCGCAATCCTCATTTGATGCGACGCAACTATTCAAGTCAAATAGCGATCAAGCATGAACTCAAAATTGATCCCCCTCGCGATCCAAGGCATATTTATCACGTCGATCTGGCTCATCGCGGACCCCGCGAACGCCGGACGCCCGCTGACGGTCGACGACGCGAATACGAATGAAAAAGGTACAGGTCATTTCGAAATCTGGTGGGCGCGCGAACCCGGCGATGCGCAGACGTTCAATGTGGCCCCGGCCTACGCGCCGTGGGAGGGATTTGAGATTTCCGCCGCGTGGGCGCGGGAACGCAAATCAACGTTGAATGCAACTTCCGTGCAGGCGAAATGGATGGTCGTTCCATCCAGTGAAAACGGCTGCAACATAGGCTTTGTCGGCGGAAGCACCAAAGTGAGCGGCGGCGGCACACGCACCAACTATTTCAATAGTCTCTTTACCTGCAACGGCAAAGACCTCGGCAGCATCCACTTCAATCTGGGCGGCGAAAGACCAAAGGATGGCAGCACCGTGCGTACCTGGGGCGTTGCCGTTGAGCGCGAGATGGGTGGCGTCACGCCGCATCTGGAATATTTCGGTGCCAAAGGCGAGAAACCGACGGTTCAGGCCGGCATGCGCGGCGAAATTTTGAAATCGCTGCAACTCGATGGCACCGTCGGACGCGTCGACAAAGAAACGGTGTACAGCGTCGGCATGAAAATTCAGTTTTGAAAGCGCGGGATTCGGCGGCAACCAAATTGACTCGTCGGAAAAACAAAAGGGTAAATTCCAGTCGAATTATCACGATGGTGGCACTGCCCGCCGCTATTGATCTCCGTGCGGCCGCACCGGCATGCTTTGCGCGGAATCGAAATCCGGTTTGCGGCGCAGATCAAGCGTGAACGGAAACGCGGGATTGCGCCCTTCCGGTTTGAAATCCATCGGCCCCGGCGTATGCCCCAACTTTTGAAACCTCGCCACGCGGCGCGCTTCGGCCTCAAAGGAATTGACGGGAAAGGTATCGTAGCTGCGGCCGCCGGGATGCACCACGTGATAGGTGCAGCCACCGACCGATCGCTGCGCCCAACCGTCGACCAGGTCGAACACCAGCGGCGAATGCACACCGATGGTCGGGTGCAGTGCAGAGGGCGGAGCCCATGCTCGGTAGCGCACGCCGGCGACGAATTCACCCGGCACCCCGGTAGGCGTGAGCGGCAACACGCGGCCATTGCATGTCACCAGATGGCGGTGCTGGGTCATGCCGCTGACTTTGATCTGCATGCGCTCGATCGATGAATCGACGTAGCGCGACGTGCCGCCGACCGCCATTTCTTCGCCGAGCACATGCCACGGTTCGATCGCTTGTCGCAATTCCATTTCAACACCCTGGTATGCGACCGAGCCGAAGCGCGGAAAGCGAAATTCAAGGAACGGCGCGAACCATTCGAACTTGACCGGATAGCCATGCGATTGCAAATCATCGCAAACGGCGCGCATGTCCTGGGCGACAAAGTAGGGCAGCATGAAACGGTCGTGCAATTCGGTGCCCCAGCGGATGAGTTTGTGCTGGTACGGCGTCTTCCAGAATCGCGCGATGAGGGTCCGCAACAGCAGCATCTGCGTGAGCGACATTTGCGGATGCGGCGGCATTTCAAACGCGCGGAATTCGAGCAGCCCAAGGCGGCCGGTCGGCCCGTCGGGCGAATAAAGTTTGTCGATGGAAAATTCCGCGCGGTGCGTGTTGCCGGTGAGATCGACGAGGAAATTTCGCAACAGGCGATCGACCAGCCACGGCTTTGCGGTCTCGCTGCCGGCGCTCAAGTGTTCATCCATTTGCTCGAACGCGATTTCGAGTTCGTACAAGGTATCGCTGCGCGCTTCATCGACCCGCGGGCTCTGCGACGTAGGCCCGATGAACGTGCCGGAAAACAGGTACGAGAGTGCCGGATGATTTTGCCAAAAAGTGATGAGGCTCTTCAGTAGATCCGGGCGACGCAACATCGGGCTGTCCACCGGCGTGACACCCCCGACGGTGACGTGGGTGCCGCCGCCGGTGCCGGAAAGCTTGCCGTCGAGCATGAATTTCTCCGTACCGAGACGCGACTGGCGCGCCTCCTCGTAGAGCGCAATCGTATTGTCGGCCAGCTGCTTCCAACTCGACGCCGGATGAATATTGACTTCGATGACGCCGGGGTCGGGAGTGATCGCGAACTTGTGGAGTCGTTTGTCGGCAGGGGGCGTATAGCCTTCGATGCGCAACGGCTGTTTCAATTTCGCCGCCGTGGATTCAATGGCATCAACCAGCGCGAGGTAATGTTCCAGTTGTTCAACCGGGGGCATGAATACATGGAGGATATCGTCGCGCACTTCGACGCACAGTGCGGTGCGGACAATCTCCGGCGCAGATTTACCCTTTGTAAGCGTTGGAGTCTGCGGTTTCTTGGGCGCGATTTTTGCCGATGTTGCGACTTTCGCGGGCAGTGCCTCCTGCTCCGCGAATGGGTCACCCGGAATGATGACATCGGCATCCTCCGGTGCGACCCATGGAAGTGCGCTCAAGGGCAGGCGATAGCCCATCGGCGAATCGCCTTCGAGGAGGAAAATATGTTTCGTTTGCAGTGGCCACAGGCTGGAAATCCAGACCGTGTCTTGCTTGAGCGAAGCTATCGCGACTTTCAAGGGCAATACGTAGCCTACTGCGTCGCCGATTTTTCCTGCAAGCTGCGCGAGCAACTTACCGCGCGCCGCCGGTTTCTTGAGATCCGCATCGAGTGGGTCGATATTCGCGGGCAAATCGGCTTCACTTTTCATGGTGCGCCAAACACTCTCGAATGCGGGCATCGCGTAGTCCGGATGCAGCCCCAATTGTGCGGCGAGTTCATGGGCAAAGGCGAGGGCATCGGGCGGGCCGTATTTCGGCATTGCCTTCCAGGCAATCAATGCGTCGTCGTTCCAGGCCGGCATGCCATCGGCGCGCCAATAACAGGAAAGCGCCCAGCGCGGTAGCGGTTCGCCCGGGTACCACTTTCCCTGACCAAAATGCAGCATCGCGCCGCGGGTGAAGCGCGCCTTCAGTCGCCGCAACATTTCTGTGGAGAGTTCAAGCTTTCGCGGCGAATGCGCCGTGAAATTCCACTCGGCGCCTTCCATATCGTCGATCGACACAAAGGTCGGTTCACCGCCCATGGTCAATCGTACATCGGACTTTTTCAGCTCGACATCGATGGTTTCGCCGAGTTTCTGGATGGCCGCCCACTGCGCATCATTGTAGGGTTTTGTGACGCGCGGGTCTTCGTGCATGCGCGTAACGGTCATCTGAAAATCGAGCACCGATTCGCATACATCCGTGAAGCCCGACACGGGTGCCGCCGAGGAAGGAATCGCGGTACAGGCAAGTGGAATGTGGCCTTCGCCGGCGAGTAATCCCGACGTGGGATCCAGGCCGATCCAGCCGGCACCGGGCAGGTAGGCCTCCGCCCAGGCGTGCAAATCGGTGAAATCCTTGTCGGTACCGCTCGGCCCATCAAGTGCTTTTTGATCGGCGGTCAGTTGAATCAAATAGCCCGAGGCGAAGCGCGCGGCGATGCCGAACCGGCGCAATATTTGCACCAGTAACCAGCCGGTATCGCGGCAGGATCCGACACCGCGCTCGAGTGTTTCATCGGGCGTTTGCACGCCGGCTTCCATGCGGATCAAATACTTGATGTCATGTTGCAAACGGGTATTCAAGGCGACGATGAAATCGATCGTATGAATGGGTTTATCGAGCAACGCCGCGCGCGCCGAATCGATCCAAGCCGCCATGCGCGCGCTTGGCGGGCCGGTCTCAAGATAGGCGGCCAATTCGCGCTGGTTGTCCGCCGTATACGCAAAGGGAAAGGCTTCCGCGTACTGCTCGATAAAAAAATCGAACGGGTTGATGACTGTCATCTCCGCCACCAGATCGACGGTGATGCAAAGTTCGTTTGTCTTTTCCGGAAACACCAATCGAGCCAACCAGTTGCCGTAGGGATCCTGCTGCCAATTGATGAAATGCTTTTCCGGCGCGACCGTCAGCGAATAGCTTTCGATTGGCGTGCGGCAATGCGCCGCCGGGCGCAAACGCACCTCGTGCGGCGATAAGTTCACGGCGCGGTCGAAGGTGTAGCGGGTTTGGTGATGGAGGGCGACGCGGATGGTCATTTGTGGGGTCGGTGTGGGGTGAAGTGTTTTGGGTGACGGGTGTAGCGTTACGGGTAAAGCGTGACGGGTGACGGATGACGCGTGACAGGATAGGCGTGTCGGGTGAAGCGTAACGCGAGAAGCGCAATGGTTGAATTAGAGTCGGTTTGAACCTACAACGGTTGCATAGTCAACGATCGGTTCAATAGCTGCACGTTTTCGTCACCCGTAACGCCTAACCCGCTAGCCGTTACGCACTTAATGTCACTGCAACGTCATTCCAACCAATCCGGATCCGGCAATTCGCCAAAGACCCGCCGCAAGCCGCCACCCCAACGCTGTCGCAACATCGAAAAATAAGGGTCGCCTTCGCGGATACGTTGCTGCACGCCAACGCGCAGCGCATCTTTCGGGTACCAAAGCATGTCGATCGGCAGGCCGACGGATATGTTGGACTTGATGGTGGAATCGAATGAAATCAGCACGCATTTGGCGGCTTCTTTTTGGGGGGTGCCGGGCGTGAGGACACGATCAAGTATCGGCTTGCCGTACTTCGCTTCGCCCAGTTGAAAGTAGGGTGTTTCGTCCGACGCTTCGATGAAATTGCCTTGCGAGTAAAGGTGAAACAGGCGCTCGTGCTCGCCGCGAATCTGTCCGCCGACGATCAAGTTGGCCGAAGCCTCGATGCCACTTTGCATCAGCACCTGGCCATCGCGCTTTTGCATTTCGCGCAGCGCGTCACCCGCCAACGCGGCAACGTCAAACATGGATTGCGCGTTCCAGATGGTCGGCACACCTTCCGCAGCATGTTTGTGGCGATCCAATAGGTCGGTTACCCCTTGTGTCATCGACAAATTTCCACTCGACAACACGACGATGACGCGATCATCGGGCCGCTCATAAACGCGCATCTTGCAGAATGTGGCGATATGATCCACACCTGCATTGGTGCGGGAGTCGGAGGCAAAAATCATCCCTGAATCCAGGCGCAGGGCCACGCAATAAGTCATGTCAATCTCTCCAACGTATCAGCTCACGCTGATTTTCTGAACCATCGGGTGCGACGCGGCGCCCACTTCCGGCGCGAAAAATGCATCGTTGATCTCGGCACCGAGCCGGGCGGTGGACGCGAGAAAATCGGTCAAATATTCGTGCAAACCAATTGCAAAAATTCCGTCGATGCGCCCGAACTGCAGCGCCGCGAAAATTTCTCCCGCCTGCCTCGTGGCCTCGGCTGAGGCGCGATTCTGCACCGCCGCGAGGATGTCGTAGACGTCGTGCATGCAAAAGTGCAGCGAACGCGGAATATCCTTGCGCAAAATCAGCAACTCCGCGATGCGTAGCGGCGTTACCGTGTCGCGATACACCTTTCGGTAGGATTCAAACGCCGACACTGAACGCAGCACCGCCGACCACTGATAGAAATCGACCGCGCCGCCGACATCCGTGATGCTCGGCAGCAGCACATGGTATTTAACATCGAGAATGCGCGCGGTGTTATCAGCGCGCTCCATGTACGTGCCGAGGCGCAGAAATTGAAAGGCCTCGTCGCGGCGGATGGTGCCGAAGGTGACGCCGCGAAACAAATGCGAGCGCTCTTTCACCCAATCGAAAAAAGTCGAAATGCCGCGCGCGTACAGGCGATCTTCGTCCATGTTCTGCATTTCAAGCCAGGTGGAATTGAGTACTTCCCACATTTCACTGGTGATGGTGCCACGCACGGCGCGCGCGTTCTCGCGAGCCTGCTTTGCGCAGTTGTAGATCGACGAAGGATTGTCTTCATCGAGGGCGACAAAATGCAAAACTTCCTTTGCGCAAACGATGGAATGGCGACCGCTGAAGGGAAACAGCGTGCCGGTGATGTTGAGCGGCGCAAACCATTCCTGATCCTGCAAATCGGGGTCCTTGGTCAGCAGCGACATGCGGTACGCGACATCGAGGATACGCGCGGTATTCTCGGCGCGCTCCACATAGCGCGACATCCAGTACAACGTGGAGGCGGTACGCGAAAGCATGGTCAGTCCACAATCCAGGTGTCTTTGACGCCGCCGCCCTGCGAAGAATTCACGACGAGGGACCCTTCACGAAGCGCGACCCGCGTCAATCCGCCCGGCACGAAATTGACGTTCTTGCCGGAAAGTACATAGGGACGTAGATCGATGTGTCTTGGTGCGAGCCCTTTATCGGTGAAGGTCGGGCAGGTGGAAAGCGAAAGCGTCGGCTGCGCAATGAAGCGTTCGGGCGCATCGAGTACGCGTTGCCGGTAGCGCTCGCGTTCGTCCTTGGTCGAGGTCGGGCCGACCAGCATGCCGTAGCCGCCGGAGCCTTGCGCTTCTTTAACGACGAGATCGGCGAGGTGCGCCATCACGTATTCGAGGTCTTCCGGCTTTGAGAGCTGCCAGGTGTGGACGTTTTTGAGAATTGGTTCCTCACCCAAATAGAAACGGATCATCTCGGGTACATAGGGGTAAAGCGACTTGTCATCCGCGATGCCGGTGCCCACAGCGTTCGCCAGCGTGACGCGGCCCGCACGATAGGCGTTCATCAAACCCGGCACGCCCAACATCGAATCGGCGCGGAAAGCGAGCGGGTCGATGAAGTCATCATCGATACGTCGATAAATGACATCGACTTTTTGCGGGCCTTGTGTGGTGCGCATGTAGACGGTGTTGTCCAGTACGAACAGATCGACGCCCTCGACAAGTTCGATACCCATTTGTTGGGCGAGAAACGCGTGTTCGAAATAGGCGGAATTGAAATTGCCGGGCGTCATCAAGACAATCGTCGGATTGTCCACGCCGATCGGTGCCGCGTTGCGCAATGTCTCCAGCAGCAAATCCGGATAGTGATCGACCGGGCGGATACTCTGCACCGCGAACAATTCCGGAAACAAACGCATCATCATCTTGCGGTTTTCGAGCAAGTACGACACACCGGACGGCGTGCGCAAATTGTCTTCGAGAACGTAATACTCGCCGTCCGAATCCTTGACCAGATCGATGCCCGCAACATGCGCATAGATGCCGCCCGGCACATCGATATTCATCATCTCCGGGCGAAATTGCGAATTCTCCAGGACTTTGTCGGCGGGAACTTTGCCCGACCGCAGAATGTGCTGCTCGTGATAGACGTCGTGAAGAAAGAAATTCAGCGCGGCGATGCGTTGCTTTAACCCGCGCGAAACTTCATCCCATTTTGCGCCCGGAATGATATGCGGAACGATGTCGAACGGAATAAGGCGTTCGGTGCCGCTGGTTTCGCCGTAGACGGCAAAGGTGATGCCGACGCGGTGAAACAGCAGATCGGCAGCTTGCCGATTCTGCGCAATTTTTTCGGCGGGCGTGTTGTCGAGCCAATCCGCAAACGCAGCATACTGCGGCCGCACCGCGCCGTCGGCGTCATACATCTCATTGTAGAAGGGCTTCAGTGCCATGTGCGCGTCTAATTGATTTTCTTGTGAAATGCGCAGCGGATGCTTTGCCGTCGCCAGATTCAAATATACCTGTTTTCGTTCGGTGCATGCATCCCGGTAAAATCGACAGATGTTGAGCAAAGAAATCTCGACCGACCTGCGCGGCGAACAACTTGAACAGCGATTGCGCGGGCGCGAACTGCCGGCGCGCGCATTGGCATTCGTCTCGGCGGCGGCAAAGGCTGGTGGTCGCACCGAAGGATTGTCGAGGGCCCTCGAGACAGCCGAGGTGCTGACGCAGATCGAAGCGGATGACGATGCGCTGGCAGCGGCAATGATTGTCGGCACGCTGCCGAAAGGTGAAATCGACAGCGCGATGATCGCCGAGGCGTTCGGCGCGGAAGTGGCGTCGCTCATCAATGGCGTGCTGCGCGCCGGTCGCATCGAGAATCTGCGTGCAGGCAACGACGGCAAGAATTCGCCCGGCATTGAAACCTTGCGAAAAATGCTGCTGGCGATGGCCGATGATGTTCGGGTCGTGTTGATCATGCTCGCCGAGCGCGTGGTGCATATGCGCTCAATCACGAAAGCGGAAGCGTCGGTACGTCTTGCGGCGGCGACCCAGACTCGCGATCTGTTCGCGCCGCTCGCCAACCGGCTTGGGGTATTTCAGCTCAAGTGGGAGCTGGAGGATTTGTCCTTCCGCTTTCTGGAGCCCGCTCTCTACAAACGGGTCGCGACATTACTCGATGGCAAGCGATTCGAGCGGGAGGCCTACATTCAGCGTGTCCTGGAAACGCTGCGCACCGAGTTGGACAAACTCGGCGTACGCGCGGAAATCGCCGGTCGACCGAAACATATTTATTCGATTCACCGCAAGATGCAATCGAAGAATGTCGCGTTTGAAAACCTCTACGATGTGCGCGCCGTTCGAGTGTTGGTCGACGATATCGAGGATTGCTATGCCGTACTCGCGTTGATTCACGATCTCTGGCGACCGATATCCGGCGAATTTGACGACTACATTGCGCAGCCGAAAGCGAACAACTATCGCTCATTGCATACGGCGGTGATCGGGCCGGAGGACAAGACGCTGGAAGTACAAATTCGCACGCACGAAATGCATACGGCGTCCGAACACGGCGTCGCCGCGCATTGGCGCTACAAGGAAGGCGTACCTGGGGGGAAAGGCGGCAAATCGACGGCCGACAAGAAATTCGAGTCGAAGATCGCGTGGTTGCGTCAGGTGTTGGAATGGAACAAGGAACTGGCGGATCAGGGCGGCTTTTCCGAACAGGTCAAACAAGGATTGTTCAACGACTCCATTTATGTGTTCACGCCGCAGGGGAAAGTCATCGACTTGACTGCTGGCTCGACCCCGGTGGATTTTGCGTATCACGTTCACACCGACCTGGGGCATCGTTGCCGTGGCGCGAAGATCGACGGCCAGATCGTGTCGCTGAATACGCGTCTGCAAAACGCACAGCGGGTGGAAATTCTCGCCGCGAAGCAGGGCGGCCCTTCGCGTGATTGGCTGAATCCGCAACTCGGTTTTCTGATGAGCCCGCGCGCGCAGGCAAAAGTCCGCAGCTGGTTTCGCCAGGACTATTTTGAGGTCGATGTCGCGCATGGCCGACAGGCGATGGAAAAGGAATTGTCGCGTGCGGGCGCGACGGCGATCTCGCTTGAAAAAGTAGCGTTGTCGTTGGGGCATAAGGACCTCGACGATTGTCTTGCCGCAGTGGGGCGCAATGAGATTACGCCGCACCAGATCGAGGTCGCGCTGCGCGAGTTGCTTGCGCCTAAAGTTGAGTTGCCTCCTGTGGACGCGCCAATTGCGCTCACTGAATCGCGGCAGACGACGAAAACATCGGGCGGCGTGCTAGTGCTCGGCCTCAACAATATCGCAACGATGGTCGCAAAGTGCTGCAAGCCGTTGCCGCCGGATCCTATCATCGGATTCGTGACCAAGGCGAGGGGTGTGACGGTGCATCGCCTGGATTGCATCAATATCACGACACTCAAATCGGATCAGCGCGAGCGATTGATGCCTGCCGAGTGGGGGCACACCGGCGATCAGCCGTTCTCCGCAGACATGGAAGTGATCGCCGCCGACCGACAAGGCTTGTTGCGCGATATTTCCGAAGCGCTTTCGCATGAGCGCATCAATGTAACCGCCGTGAATACGCTCACGCGGAACAATGTGGCATCGATGCGGTTTACCGTTGAGATTTCGCGTTCAGATCAGATGCAACGCGTGCTACGCGCTGTCGGCGAAGTCGCGGGTGTCGAGAGTGTGCGGCGGCGTTGAAATTATTTTTGTCGCGCGGTAAAAGGGACGCGTGACCGCCGGAACGCGGCGCAATAATGATTTCGCGCTTGTCAGCGCAAAATGAGCGCGACCAATAGCCCCACGGCGGTTGCGGCCAGCAACGCGATCATCGCAAGAGGCACTAAATTACTGGGCAGATTCGAGTTCGCGTGGGCACCAGAATCCTGCGCATGCGGCACTTCCGCTCTCCGCATTTCCGCCGTTGCGTCAGCATCCACATCATTGTTTCCGCGCCCACTTCCGACGCCCGCGCCTGTCGGCTGCGCCGACAACGCCCCGGTGATTTTCCCCTTGTATGCGCGCAACTTCTGTGTTTCGCTGATGTACTCGCCGAATTCGCCGGTTTGATTTGTCATCGCTGCGAGCTTGAGCGTGGCATCGAAGGAGTCGAATGACTTGGCGAGTTTCAGTGGCTTGGTTTCTTCGCCGGAGTCGCCTTCTTTTTGATACTTCCCGACCCCCACGCCGAGTGCATCCAGTTTGAGCGGCTTGGTCGAAGGCGGCGCTTGTTTCGCGAGTACGTTGCCCGCCGGTTGTCGGGCGACCAGCAGACGCGTGACTTGATTAAGATCGTCGGCCAGTTCGCGCATGGATTGATAGCGTTCATCGACTGACTTTGCGAGCGCCTTTGCCACGACGAGATCGAGCATTACCGGCACGTCGGCATTCACATTCGATGGCGCTGGCGGGTTTGTGTTGACCGTCGCATACATGATGGCATTGACGTTGTCGCCATCGAACGGCGGCAGGCCCGTCAGCGCCTCATAGAGCACCACGCCGAGCGAAAAAATGTCAGTGCGGTGATCGAGGCTGCGGCCAATCACCTGCTCAGGCGACATATAGCGCGGGCTGCCGAGTATCAGGCCGGTCATGGTCTTCACCGCCGAAGCGGGCATGCGGGCGATACCGAAATCGGTGACCTTCGCCAAGCCACCGCGAACCACCATGATGTTGGAAGGCTTCACATCGCGATGAATGATGTCGCTGTCATGCGCAAAACCGAGCCCCTGCGCGATTTGCGCGATCCAGTCAACCGTCATTGCGACCATCGGCCGGCCGTCGTCGGCAAGGATGTCCTTGAGTTCCTTGCCTTCGAGAAACTCCATGGCCATGTAAGCCATGTTTTCATTGCGTCCAACGTCGTAAATCGTGACGATGTTGGGATGGTTCAGCCTGCCCGCCGCCTTGATTTCCTGCTGAAACCTGAGTTCGTATTCGGCTTGTTCGTCCTTGTTAAAGGAGAGATTGACGGTCTTGATCGCGACAATCCGGTCGATCATCGGATCAACCGCCTTGTACACAACCCCCATCGCACCTTGGCCGATGGTGTCGAGAATCTTGTAGCGACCGAGCGTTTCGATCATTTTATTTCTTGGCCGGCGCGGGTGCTGGCGTTTGCGCCTGTTTTTGCCGCGCCTTCACTGTTCTAAACGGCGGCCCCCAGGAGGGGTGCCCCGCCTCTGCGGCATTGAGTTCAAAAGCGGGATCCAATTGCAGCAGCTTTTCAAATTCCATGCGGCACAACGCCAAGCGCATGGTTAAGCAATAGCTGAAGGCGATGAACTTGTGAATCTGCACTTGATCGCTCGCTACCGGCGTTTCCTTCAAGGCATCCTGGAACAGCTTGATGGCTTTCGGATAATCGGCTTCGTCGTACGCGGCAGTCGCATCGGTGACAAGTTTTTCGCCCGGCGTGACAATTTTGGCGGCAGGCACCGGCAAGGATTTGCCGGATTTTCGCAATTCGATTTCGGTTTTGACGAGTCGAAATATCGGCCCCCATGTCGGGTGTCCCGCTTCAGCGGGCAGCAACTCAAACTTGGGATCCAACTGAAAGGCTTTCTCAAACTCTTCTTTGCAGGCGAGTTCGCGGCTATTCACGCATTGGATGAAAGCCATATGCTTGCGCGCGATCAATTGCTGGGCCGGCGGCAGGACACCGCTGTCGAGCGCGACGAGGAAATTGTTCATGGCCTCGGCGTAGCTGCCCGCGTCATATTGCTTCAAGCCGTTGTTGAGGCTGAGTTCCGCGCGCTCAACGCGTTGACGGCGCGCCAGTTCCTCAGGAGCCGTGGAGGGCGGCGGGGGCGGAGCGGCGACGCAACCTACCAATAAAGCCAACAGCATCGCTGCGGCAGCCGAGCGAACGTGGAGCGATGGCCCGCGTCGGGCGAGGACTTTATCGAAGAGCGGCATGAGGTTGAGCAAAAGATGCACGTTGGGCAAGTTAGGACAAGGTTCGCGGGAGCACGCCGCCAAGGTTACTGGAATTTATGCTTGACGTTTAATTCTTCCTTGGGTTTTATCTCTATATTTTGCTTGAACGGCGTGAATGAAGTATTACGTACTTCGATCCGATAATTCCCGGGTGGCAATTTGTGCTGTTTCAACGGCGGCGAAACGCCGATCGATTTGCCGTTGACGAATACATCCCCCCACGGTTGAATGCTCAAATTGAGTCGGCCTTCGACGAGCGCGAGTTTGGCGGCATCCGATTTCGCGAGATCTGGTTTTGCGGCGGCGGATTTCGTTTCCGCCGTACCCCGTGTGGTCGTCGTTGCGGGATTCACGATGCCACCGTTAGGGACATTTTGCGCCGGCACCGCAATAACGGTAGTCGGTGCCAGCGCGTTGCCGGTGGCTGCGGGCGAATCGCCGGATTTCGAGGGTTCGGCAGGTGGCTGGATAGCGCTGCCTGCGCTCGGCTCGGCCTTCAGCGATGTTGCCACCGGCATCGTTGTTGGCTTGGTCTCTTCCACTGCGGCTAACTTTTCCGCCGGTTTCTTCAACGCCAACATGACCGCGAGTGCAATCACTACCATGGTGAGCGCGCCGCCCGCCACCATTAGCTTGCGGCGATCTTGCAGAAACGGCAGCGCTTCACCGTCATTCATTGCTTTCGCCGCATACGTGCCCGAGCTGACGCCGGCCTGGCGTTGTGCGCGGGCATTCGGATTGGTCGCAGCCGCACGATCGACCGTTCCGGCTTTGGCCTGCTTGAATGCGGCCGCCGATTCGCCGACGATATAGATTTCGTGTTCGCGCACATGCTTGTCGGTGCGCGAACCTTCATACTTGAAGAGCTTGGCGTATTCGTCGGAAATGACCGACACAACGTCGTAAAACGAGCGCGAAACCACGATCTGCCCGGGCCGCGCAAAACTCATGATGCGTTGGGCAACATTGATGCCATCGCCGACGATATTCGGATGGCCATTAATATCGCGCACCAACTTGACCGGCCCAAGATTGATGCCGATTCTCAATGGCAAGGCACCTTCCACTTCGCGCGCGGGCGCGTCGGGCAGAGGGGGCTCAAGGGTACTGGTTGCGGCGGCTTCGGCAATTGCTTTGTCCACCATGTCGCGCAGATTCATGCCGACAAACAAGGCATCCTCCGGGTCGCCGAGAAAGCTCAACGCCGCGCCGTCACCCGTGTCGAGGATCAGGCGTTGCTCGGTCGGGATATCGACAAGGGATTCGGACAGCAAGGACGTGAATCGATCCTTGACCGTGATTTGCTCGGAAACGGTTTTCTTGGAATAGCCGACGATATCGACGAACACGACGCTGCCGATAAAGGTTCGATTTCCCTGGTCAAGCATGGTGCTCACGATGGATTCAGGCCAATTCTCTTGCTAACGATTGGAGGTGTGCGACCGAAATTATTGATAGTTTTCCATATGTTACCGAAAACTGGGCCGGAATCCGAACAAAATGGCCCGAAGCTGCCCTGTGTCAACGAGTAGATGGGCTTAGGGACGCGCCGATTTATTCCCCGCGGTGCGCGCATCCGTGCTTTGGGCAGTCTGCGGCGTTGCAAATCCTCGCCATAGCGGAGCTATGGCGAGGATTTGCAACGCCGCAGACTGCCCAAAGCACGGATGCGCGCCCCGCGGGGAATAAATCGGCGCTTCCCTAAGCCCATCTACTCGTTGACACA
>JANPBQ010000107.1:0-3226 GCA_031430555.1 Betaproteobacteria bacterium | reverse complement strand
GCTTGCAGATTTTCCTTTTGGTTGACTTCGCCGATGATGAGAAACACAATCTCCAGCCGATACCGTAATCGATCAGCGGCATCGAGCACGATGCCGAGCTCATGCGCGCGGCCGAGGTTGCCGGAATAGCCGACGATGAAGCGATCCTTCATGTGCCACTGCGCGGCCGGCGGATTGGCGCGACCGACCTAAGACCAACGGAAATCACCGCGAGACGATTGACCATCCCCACGACCGACCAAGCCGCATCTTTTGGTGATGCAGTATCTGAACTACTTCAACACCTTCACATTCAGGCCACTCACCCGCTGGAAAGCGCTGTCGCCGCTCAAAAACAAATGTTCACTCCCCAGCTGGAGGCAACTCGCGGCTTGCAGTGCGTCCGGTGTCCGCAAGCCGTGTTTGACCCGGATGGCCGCTGCCAGCTCAACCACATTCCGCGTCAACTCGACCCAGACAAGATCAGGCCGGGCAAAGAATGTATCGAACGCCGCAAGCGTCGTGTTGTCATTGGACTTCATCGGGCCAACCCGGCACTCCAGCCATGTCAGGCGGCTCACCGCCGCGCCCATTTCCGGATGCTTCCTGGCGGACGCCGCCAGTTCCCTGCGCACTTTGCCGGCGAAGGGCTCCTTGCCTTCAATCAGGTAAATCAGGGCGCTGGCATCAAAGAACGCGATCACCAGTTGCGTCCGGCTTTGAGATCGGCGTCAATCCGGGCCTTGCTGCGTTTGCCGACAGGTGATTGCGAGAGCAGCCACTGCATCGCGGTGATCCCTGCCGGATTTGCCGCCCTGCCATGCGCGAGGCGCTGATATTCGTCCTCGGATATCACCACCGCCGCAGGCTTGTTACGCTTGACGATATGCAAAGGGCCATGGCGAAGGCCATCTTCAATCGCTGCCATGCCGCGACGCTTAAGCTCGGCAACGGTCAGTGTATTCAGCGTATTCATGTTTCCTCCAGAAAGTACTGTAATCGAGGAATATAATACCAATTACAGTACTGCGCGACAATTTGCGTTTTCAACCCTCAATATGCTGATCACCGGTTCGCACGGGTGTCGCGTGGATGAGATGGAAATTTGTCATGGGTTACCGGAGCGCAAAAAAAACGATTCGTCATTCGATGATGCCAGATCTGCGCGGTACTAATGCAGCAACTCGGTAATACGGGTTGATCCTGCCATTACTCGGCTCAAACTTTTGACTGGCTCCATGCCATGCCGTCCGCACGGCAGTGGAAATGGATTGCGCCATATCGAAGTGCGATATACAATACACTCATGATTCAGTCGTTCAAAAGCGGCGATACCGAAGCCTTGCACCAGCGCCGCCGGGTGGCACGCTGGGCGAGCATCGAGGCGGTGGCGCGACGCAAGCTGGATCAATTGGACGCAGCGGGCGAATTGCGGGATATGGCATCGCCGCCCGGCAACCGACTGGAGGCGCTGAGCGGCAACCGCAAAGGGCAGCACAGCATCCGTGTCAACGACCAGTTTCGCGTGTGCTTTGTGTGGACACCGCAAGGCCCGAAAGACGTAGAAATTGTGGACTACCACTGAAAGAGCATAAACATGAGCAAGAAGCTACCCCCTATTCACCCCGGCGAACAACTGCGAGAGGAGTTCATGATTCCACTGGGGCTCTCCAGTAATGCGCTGGCACGAGCGCTGAATGTCACACCTGCGCGCGTCAACGAGATTGTGCGCGAGCGACGCGGCATCACCGCCGATACCGCGTTGCGGCTGGCGCGGTACTTCAACACCTCGCACCAGTTCTGGCTAAACCTGCAAAGCAACTACGACGTGCAATGTGCGGAGGACGCGGCGGGCCGGGTCATTGCGCGCATCCGACCATGGCAGGCACCCGTCGAGAATAGGGTGCGGGCTTAACCACGTCGCACTGGACGGCTTCGCCGCGTTATGACCGCAGGGGAAATGTCATGCTTTTTGCTCCCACGAAATTAGCTGATGACGCCCAGCTACGTTCCACCGTATACGGGGCCGATCACGGACGCGACGCCTCATTCGGGCTTGTATGGTTCGTCCCTCCCACTCGGCACCCAACGAGTGCAAGACAAACCATAAAAGCCCGATTGGAGGACGCAAAACGACGTCTGGGCAAAACTGGCTAAGAAAACGCTGCACTAAAATCTTGATACTCGCGTCTTTCGACTAAACTCTAGTACTGGCGAGCTTTTTCAGCCACTTTTCCTTGGAACGCCGCGCCGGTGCTTGAGTTTTATTTTTGCGTTTGATGCGGCTGCAGTTCATGCATCGATTTTGCGAGTAAACGTTAGACGCGTCGTCCATGCCAATAATTTGGCCGACGCGCGTGATGTGCAACGGCGAATATGACAATACCGTCCGCTTCAACACGATAAAAGATGGAAAACGGAAATCGCCTCACGTTGACATGTCGACTTTTGGCAGCGGATGGGGAGCCCGCCAGCGGAAAGGCAAGTGCGCGAATTGTGGCTTCTTCAACGGCCAACGCAAACTGGGTGCCCAATCCTTGCTGTGCCTCGGAATAGTAGGCAACTTCGGCAAGAAACTCTTCGCGTGCTGCGGAAAGAAACCGTACGCGTTTCACCTTGCGATGCGTTGAGCTTCGGCGAAAACTTCATCGCCTGGTACGGTCATCGATTGACCCGCTTCGTAAGCAGCGACGCGTTTTTCTATTTCGCTCTGCCACTCGGCCTCGAGAACGGAGAGTGATCCGCCGGGCAAGGATTCAAGGAGCAACTCTGCCAATCGCGCGCGCTCTTCAGGAGGAAGCGCGCGCGCCTGTTTTTCAACTTCCGCAAGCAATGCATGCATTGTCGAACCTCCACATTTATGTCCTGCATTGAATACTACGTCAACGCATTCGCGTTGTCCTGTTTTCATCAATTTCGCCGCGCGGCTTTCTTCTTGCGAGCGGACTTGAATTCGTCGACGACCGCATCGATGTCCACGGCGCGGGCGGCAAGCAAACGATCTAGTGTGGCACCGGCTTTTTTCAGGGCCGCGACATCAATCTCCGCATGAGTGTGCGTGGGGATAAAGAACCCTACCGTCTGTCCATGACGTGTGATGGCAACCGGACTATCCGATGCAATGTACTCGGCCATGTCCGAGCGAAATTCCCGAATCCCGACTTTGGTGGTTTCCATGATGCATCCTTGTGGCGGCAGGCGCAGGTTGAAGGAGGATTGTGAATCAATGTGTACACATTATACCGAC
>JANPBQ010000106.1:0-35335 GCA_031430555.1 Betaproteobacteria bacterium | reverse complement strand
ATTGTCAACCCGATGGCCACGAAATTGGCGGAAAATATTCGCCTTGCCCTTGCCCCTGCTGAAATCGGCATCGGCCTTCGATCCCACACCGCCAACCGCGGAGAAGTGAACATATGAACATCAACAAAGTTTTACTCATCGGTGGCAGCGGATTTCTCGGCACCTCGGTGGCCGAACAATTGGTCGCCAACGGTGTCGCCGTTACCGTGCCGTCGCGGCGTACGATTCGCGCGAAACATTTGTGGGTATTGCCGACGCTGCAAGCAGTCGAAGCCGACGTTAACCACCCGGATCAATTGGCCGAACTCGTTTGCGGCCAGGACGCGGTGATCAATCTCGCCGGTGTACTGCATGATGCGAAGGGCGATTTTGAACGCGTGCATGTGGCCTTGCCACGCTTGATCGCCGAGACCTGTGTCGCCACCGGCACACCGCGTTTGATTCAAATGAGCGCGCTGAATGCCAGCATGGATGGCCCGAGCGCCTATCTGCAATCGCGCTACCGGGGCGAATCGGCAGTGCTGGAAATCGCGCGAAAAAATCCGTCGCTGAACGTCACGATTTTTCGCCCATCGATTATTTTCGGCGAGCACGACCAGTTTCTGAACATGCTCACCACACTTGCGCGTTTTTCACCGTTCATTCCGCTGGGCTCGCCGGAGGCGCGTTTTCAACCGGTATGGGTTGAGGATGTCGCACGCGCGATCGTGCAAAGCCTCGCGATGCGCGAGACCTTCGGCCAAACCTACGCGCTCGCCGGCCCGCGCGAAATCACCTTGCGTGGCTTGCTGGAATTCACCATGCACACCAGCGGCCACCGGCGACTGATTCTGCCGCTTGGACCCGCATTGTCGATGGCGCAAGCGGCGGTGTTTGAGCGGCTGCCCGGTCACCTGATCACCCGCGACAATGTACGCTCGATGAGTGTTGCGAATACTTCGCGTGAGCCGTTCCCGGCAATGTTCGGTCGCGCGCAGTCGATGGAGGCAATCGTCCCCGGCTACATGCAGGCAGGGGTGCCGGACGCCGCCGGCCCAGCGCGATATGATCGTTTTCGCCAACGCGCGCGGCACACGCTGTAAGTGCATCGACCCCAACCTTTAGACAAGTGGATACCTTCATGACTGCACCCGAATTCACGCTCGTCATCGGCAACAAAAATTACTCGTCATGGTCGATGCGGCCATGGGTATTGCTGAAACAATTCGGCATTCCGTTCACCGAAATCCTGTTGAAATTTCACAGTGCGGAATGGGACGCCGAGATCGACCGCCTGTCGCCCTCAAGGTTGGTGCCGGTGTTGTGGGATGGGAAAGTGGGTGGCGATAAATCGATTTGCGCCTGGGATACGTTGGCGATCGCCGAGTACGTCGCGGAACGGATGCCGGAAAAGGCGATTTGGCCGCGCGACCCCGCCGCGCGCGCGCGCGCGCGCTCGATGGCGGCGGAAATGCATTCGGGATTTCGCGCCTTGCGTAACGCGATGCCGATGAATATCCGCAACCAGCATCCGGGCAAAGGTTACAACCCCGATGTTGCAAAGGACATCGCGCGTATTGAAAAACTCTGGCGCGACGCACGGGCCGATTTTGCCGGCGGCGGCGCATTTTTGTTCGGCGAATTTTCCGCCGCCGACGCGATGTTTGCACCCGTCGTGATGCGATTCAATACCTATCACCCGTCGATTGCGGCGGACACGCGCGCCTATTGCGACGCCGCCACGCACGCATCCGGTGTCGCCGCGTGGATTGCAGCGGCGATGTTGGAGACGGAGTTCGTCGCCGACGACGAACCCTACGCCCGCGCACCGGGAAAATAGCACCGTTCATGAAAATCTACGCCGTGGGCGGCAGCGTCCGCGATGAGTTGCTGGGTCTTCCGGTGCAGGATCGCGACCATGTGGTCGTCGGCGCGACCCCCGGGGAAATGATTGCCGCCGGCTACCGGCCGGTCGGTGCGGACTTCCCTGTATTTCTGCATCCAAAAACGCACGAAGAATACGCACTCGCGCGAACCGAACGCAAAACCGCACCGGGCTACAAGGGATTCGTGTTTCATGCGTCTCCCGAGGTCACGCTCGAAGAGGATTTGCAGCGGCGTGACCTCACCATCAACGCCATCGCCAAGGATGCCAACGGCCATCTGATCGATCCTTTTGGCGGCGCCGAGGACGTGAAACGCGGCGTGCTACGGCATGTCTGCGAATCGTTTGCCGAAGACCCGGTGCGGGTGTTGCGCGTGGCGCGCTTTGCGGCGCGATTTGCGAGCCGCGGATTTGTGGTCGCACCGGAAACACTCGCGCTCATGGTAAAAATCGTCGATGCGGGCGAAATCGATCATCTGGTGGCCGAGCGCGTCTGGCAGGAAATGGCGAAAGGTTTGATGGAAGACAAGCCCTCGACCATGTTTGCGGTGCTGCGCGGATGCGGTGCGCTCGCGCGGTTGCTGCCGGAAGTCGACCGCCTGTGGGGCGTGCCGCAGCCGGCGAAATCCCATCCCGAAATCGATACCGGTGTCCACGTCATGATCGTGGTGGATTTCGCGGCGATAAAAAAATACTCGCTGCCAATTCGTTTTGCCGCACTCTGCCATGACCTCGGCAAAGGCACCACCCCGCAACCGCATTGGCCGCGTCATCCGGGCCATGAGGCCAGCAGCGTCGCGCTGGTGGATGACGTGTGCGCGCGGCTGCACATTCCCGCCGACTGCCGCGATCTCGCGCGCATGACGGCTCGCTGGCATGGCGATGCGCATGCCGCATTGCAGTTGCCGGCCGAGAGATTGCTCGAGCTCATGGATGGCACCGACGCGTTGCGCCGTCCGGAACGCTTCCACGATTTCGTCGAGGCGTGTGCTGCCGATCATCATGGTCGCGAAGGCTATATCGATGTAATCTATGCCCCACGAGATTACTTGCTTTCCGCACTAACGGCGATGCAGGAAATTTATTTTTCCGCTATTGCCAAAGCCCATTCCAACAATGTCGTCGGCGCCATTCGCCTCGCCAAGCTCGCACGACTTCAACAATTTATCAACGAGAGGAAACCCGCATGACACACGCTATCCGCATTCACGAGCATGGCGGCCCCGAGGTTTTGAAGTGGGAAGCCGTCGAGGTCGGCAATCCCGGCGAAAAGGAAATCCGCATTCGTCATACCGCGATCGGCTTGAATTACATCGACACCTATCATCGCACCGGGCTCTACAAAATTCCGCTGCCCACGGTTATCGGGCGCGAGGCGGCGGGTGTCGTCGAAGCCGTCGGCAGTGCGGTGACGGACTTGAAGGTCGGTGATCGTGTCGCGTATGCGGCCACCCCCATCGGCTCGTATTCCGAAGCGCGCCTGATGGCGGCGGATCGCGTGGTGAAAATCCCCGCCGGCGTCACCGATCAGCAGGCTGCGTCGATCATGCTGAAAGGCATTACCGCGCAATATCTGTTGCGCCGCACCTATCCCGTGAAGGCCGGCGACACCATCTTGTTTCACGCGGCGGCGGGCGGCGTGGGACTGATTCTTTGCCAATGGGCGAAGCACTTGGGTGCCACCGTGATCGGCACCGTCGGTTCGGACGCGAAAGCGGGACTCGCCAAGGCGCACGGCTGCGATCACGTCATCAATTACTCGACCGAGGATTTCGTCCAACGCGTGGCGGAAATTACTGGCGGGAAAAAATGCGCGGTGGTCTACGACGGCGTCGGCAAAGATACATTCCTGAAGTCGCTCGATTGCCTCCGGCCACGCGGCATGATGGCGCTGTTCGGCAACGCATCGGGTAAAGTCGAGCCGTTCGATCTCGGTGTGCTCGCGGCGAAAGGCTCGCTCTATGTCACCCGCCCGACGGCGGATACGCATATCGCGACCCGCGAAGATCTCGTGGCGACCACCGATGATTTGTTCGATGTGGTCGGGCGCGGCATCGTCAAAGTCGAGATCAACCAAACCTTTGCGTTGAAAGATGCGGCACAATCACACCGCGATCTGGAAGCGAGAAAAACCACCGGCTCGACAGTTTTGATACCCTGATGAAAATTTGCCGTCTTCTGGCGAGTTGCAATTCGAAATTTCATTGACAATTACTTGAGGAGTTTTTTATGCACCCCATCACATCCATCGCCCTCCGTGTTGCCACGATTGCCGCCGCGCTGGTCGTGCCGCTTTCCGCCGGCGCGCAGGCTTATCCGAACAAGCCGGTCAAGCTGATCGTGCCGTTCGCACCCGCCGGCACGACCGATATCGTTGCGCGTATCGTTGCCGACCAGTTGGGCAAGGAACTTGGTCAAACCGTTATCGTTGAAAACCGCGCCGGTGGTGGCGGTGCGATCGGTGCCGATGTCGTCGCCAAAGCGGCACCCGACGGCTACACGCTTGGCGTCGCAACGGTCTCCACGATGGCGGTGAACCCGGCCGCCAACCCGAAAATTCCGTATAACAATTTCACCGATTTTATTCCCGTCACAAAGTTCGTCGCGGTGGCCAACGTGCTGACGGTGCATCCTTCGGTACCGGCAATGACGGTGCAGGAATTGATCAAATTGCTGAAAGCCAACCCGGGCAAATATTCGTTCGCCAGTTCCGGCACCGCCGGCATCGGCCACATGATGGGTGAACTCTTCATGGCCGCGAGCGGCACCGAGATGGTTCACATTCCGTACAAAGGGGCCGGCCCCGCCGTGATCGACGTGATCGGCGGCCAGGTGCCGGTGCTGTTCGATAATTTGCCCTCGTCCAAAGCACAGATCGACGCCGGCAAAATGCGCCTGCTCGCGGTTGCCTCCGCCAAGCGTTTGCCCGCGTATCCGAACGTGCCGACCTTCGCCGAAATCGGCATGCCGGAAGTGAACGATCCCGCCTGGTATGGCATGGTGGTGCCGGCCAAAACGCCGAAGGAAATCGTCGACAAGCTGTACGCGGCATCGGTGAAAGCCGTCAATGCGCCGGCCACAAAGGAAAAACTCTCGCAGCAAGGTGCGGATCCGGTGGCCAACACGCCGGCCGAGTTTGCGAAAGACATCAAGGCCGAGTACGACAAGATGAAGGCAATTGTGGTGAAGAAGGGGATCAAGCTGGAGTGATCATGCATGGCAAAGCTTGATACAAAAAAACGCCCCGGGTCAGGGGCGTGTTCAATGGTGATAGTGTTCGCTGATCATTGCATCCTGTTCGGCGAAAATATGCGCCCGCCGAAAATGACAAGTTTCATATGTCGACTGCCGGGAGGCCAGGAGCTAAATGTGCCGCCGCGCTGCTCGCCAAACGTGCCGCCAAATAGTCCGCAATCGCTTCCAGCGCGGCATCACGGCATGACGTCAATTAATCGACGGTAAGTGTGGTGGCGATATCGGGCGCGACACCCTCGTTCTCCACGCGCCACTCGCGCTCCGGTGTGAAAAAGCGAAAGTAGGGTACGGTGAGATGTCCGCCATTGATTAGCGAAGGATTTGCGGCAATGCCGATCAACTCCACCCACGTGCGCGTGCCAATCAAAGGTCCGAGCCCCATGCGGATCTGAGCCAAATTAGTTATATCGGGAGACGCGCAAATATTGCAGCCATTTTCAATTCGCCTTCGTCCGATTTGAAAATCCTGGTGCTTTCACGCCGCGCATCTTCTTGTTTGATCAAACGTCACGCTTTGAAGTTGAATCCGCCACCCTGTTTTGTACCGGAAGGGGGATGCTATCGACATACCATCGTTTTCGTTTAGCATGCATTGTCATTTGTTGCCAAGCGAAATGTCGTATTCACCCAAAACGATCAGGAGATTTCCATGGCCAAGCAAAAGCCTGGCAGCAATCAGACGGCATTGATCACTGGCGCGTCTTCGGGCATCGGGGAAGCGCTGGCGGCATGCTTTGCGCGCGATGGGTTCAACCTGGTTCTGGTTGCGCGAAGCGCCGACAAACTCAAAACGCTGGCGGCGCATCTGGCCGCCGAACACGGCATCAAGGCATGGGTCGCGCCGAGTGACTTGTCGAAGGCGGGCAGTGCCGCCGCGCTGGCGGCGAAAATGAAAAAGGGCGGGCACGCGATCGACGTGCTGGTGAATTGCGCCGGTGTGCTGGAACACGGCCAATTCATCAAGATGCGGCCGAGTCGACATCAGGAGTTGATTGATCTGAATGTTTCCGCGCTGACTGCAATGCTCAGCGAGTTTGTGCCGCCGATGGTGGCGCGCGGCAAGGGCCGCGTGTTGAACGTGGCGTCGGTCGCTGCGTTTCAGCCGATCCCTTCGCTCGCGACCTATGCCGCCACGAAAGCCTTTGTACTTTCGCTCACTGAGTCATTGGCAGAAGAACTCAAAGGCAGCGGTGTCACGGTTTCCGCGCTATGTCCCGGCATTACCGCGACTAACATGGTCAGCATGGCAACGCAATCTTCGGGCCTGAAACTTCCCGGCATCCTCGTTGGTGATGTGAGCAACGTGGCGGAGGAGGGCTACAAGGCTTGCATGAAGGGTGAAGTGATCAAGGTGCCGGGCATCATTAACCATGCAACCATTCTGGCGGGGCGTGCCACACCGAAGTGGTTGCTGCGAAAGGTGACGGGTACTTTTGGCAGGGCGACCGTTAAGGGGTAGCTCTGGCGAACGGCTGGCCGGTGTATCGGCGCGAACCTGTGCTTTAGATGTATTGGCAGCGCTTGAAGAAAACAAAACGGGTCAGCGTGGCGTGTTTTGACGCAAATGGGGCCGAAATATTCCCCCCCCGCCGTCACCACTGCCTCCATCTGCTGAAACGTCTTCAAGCAATCAACGCCGTTCCAAACTTCCACCACCTTTCCGTCGACCACGCGCAACGTATGTCGTGCGAACCCTGCGCCTCCCTCGTTATGTGGGAGGGAAGTGCGGTGAAGAGCACATGGCGGCAATTGGTGATCGAATTTAAGCAGGTCCCCGGTATTGGCGCGATCCAAAAGCCAGAACATGTGTGAGGGCCGCGCCAAATGGCGTTCTGCGCCGCCATGTTCAACATGGCGTGTGACGTCAATTGTTTTTTCTTTGCTTCACTATCGTTTGCCAAACGGGAAGCCGCCGCTTTGCCCCAGCCCGTCGCCTGATGTTTCGTGCAAGCAGTGGCGCTAGAATGGAATTGCGTGGCCGACTGCCCGCGTGTCATCGAAACCATCGTTGATTCGCGAGAAAGACGTTTGAAGTTCATTTGCCCCGTGCCCGTTTTTCAGATCAAAAGCGGCTGCACAACAAATGGCATGCGCAGGGTATCCTATGATATGCGCAACATTACTCGCAATCAGTGGACGTATTTCACATTTACCCCTACGCGACCCCATGCAGTATTTTCCTGATTGAGTCGTTAGATTGAAGTCACCGCGCTCGTGAAAGCCGATCGAACATGCCCATTTATGCCATGGCCCGCAACACACGCCACGAATAGATGAACCGCACGACTTTCCATACGCGTGGCGCCCGATAACTTCGCCCACCTCGATGCGACACCAAGTTAGCAAGTTATGGCGCCAATTGCGTCCCGCGTTCCTGATGGCGGTGGTCTACTTTTCGTTGACCCGGCTTGCACTCACGGCAATCGACTTGCATCCCAATGCCGGTTCACTTTGGCCTGCTTCCGGCGTTGCATTTGCCGCATTGATTCTTTACGGAATGCACTTGTGGAAAGGGATTTTGGCGGGCGCATTTCTTGCCATGATTTTGACCGACGCCACCATGCCCGCCGCCACGCTAATGGCGGTTGGTAACACCCTCGAAGCGGTAGTGGGTGCATGGCTGGCGTTGCGCGTGCTGGATTTTCACAAAGCGCTTGATCGCCCTCGTGACGTGATCGTGCTGTTTATCCCGGTCGCACTGATGACGAGCCTTATATCGGCAAGTCTGGGAATCGGCGCACTCTTCATGGATGGCGAGGTATCGACGGATAGCGCTCTGCCACGTGCCATCGTATGGTGGCTCGGCGATGCACTCGGCATTGCGATCATTGCGCCGCTGATCCTGACCTGGCATGTCCGCTTGACGCGTGGCCCCGGACCCAGCGGTGAGCGCGATTGGTTCCTGCTGATTCCCTGCCTGGCGGCGCTGCTTGCATTCGGTACACCGCCGACGCTGGCCTGGATCCAGAACCTGGCCGAATTCTCCATTTTTGTCGTCGGCGTTTGGTGCGCACTGATCGTTGGGCGTGGCGCAGTGGCCCTCGCCAGTCTGGTCATTTCGATAATCGTCATTGCAGGCACCTCGCTGGGACTTGGCCCGTACACTGAGCTGCCGGCGATCTATAGCAGCATCGTGCAACAAGGTTACATCTATGCGTTGGCGTTGATGATGATGATTCTGTGCGCCGCCCGCATTCAGCAGCAACAGTCCAATCTCCAGCTACAGGAAAGCGAAACGCGTTTTCGCACGTTGTGGGAAACAACCAATGATGTAGTGCTGGTCATCGACGATCACGGCATCATCCAGTTCGCCAATCCCGCCGCAATGGCGATCTTTGGGTATGCGCCGGCAGAGATGGTCGGTCAGCCTATGGCCATTGTCCAGCCCAACTACTTGGTATCGCCACACAGCGAAGGTATGCAACGGTATCTGACGACCGGAAAAAAGAAACTCGACTGGCGCGGAACCGAAACCCTGGCAAAACACCGCGACGGGCGCGAGTTTCCGATCGAATTGGTATTTTCCGAGATCCCGGTCAACGGACGGCGTGGATTTGCCGGCTTTGTGCGTGACATCAGCAAACGCAAAGAAGCGGATCACGCAATGCGGCGTTCGCAAGCGCTGTTTGCAACCGTATTTGAAGCGAGCCCGATCCCCATTGCATTCAGCCGTCTCAGCGACGGCCGCTATGTCGAGGCAAATCAGGCATGCCTCGATTTGTTCGGCTACCAGCGCAGCGAGGCCGTGGGCAAGACCACCATCGAACTCAAGCTCTGGCCCGATCTCAAGCAACGCGAACAAATGATGCATCTGTTGAAGACCACAGGCGTTGCAAATAGTCTTGACTTGCAAATGCAACGCAGTGACGGCCAGAAAATCGACGTGCTTTTTTCGGCACACGTGATCGAATTCATGGGTGAAAACTGCATCATAGCAACGATCATCGACATCACAAATCGTAAACGCGACGAGCTTGAGCGTCGGCTTGCCGACGAACGATTCGCGCGAATCTTCAATTCCAATCCGGACGCAATCACCATTTCCCGGCTGGACAACGGTGTCTACATTGAACTCAATGATGCATGGACCGAATTGAGCGGATTTACGCGGCAAGAATTGATTGGAAAAGGCACCATCGAACTCGGCATTTGGGCGATTCCGGCACAACGCGCCGAGCTGATTGCGCAACTCGAAACGCACGGGCGGGTGCGAGAGTTTGAATTCCAGCTACGGCGCAAGAACGGTGAAACCGCCGATACCCTGATGACCGGTGAGGTGATCGAACTCCATGGCGAACGCTGTCTATTGGCAATCCTCGTCAACGTGACCGAACGCAATCGCAACACGCGTCGCCTGCAAGAGAGCGAACAGCGGTTTTCAGACGTGGTGGATGCGGCCGGTGAGTATGTATGGGAGACCGACGCTGCCGGCAATTACACCTATTTGTCGGCGCGAATCGAACGCGTATTGGGGTACGCGCCCGCCGAATTGGTCGGTAAGCGGCCCTACGAGTTCATGCCCGTTGACGAAGCTGAGCGACTCAAGTATTGGTTCGACTCCCTTGCCGACGCCGACGCGACTATTCGAAACGTCGAGTTCGTTTCGATCACCAACGACGGCAGGCAAATTTGGCAGCAGGTCTCGGGTGTGCCGATTTTCAATAGCGTCGGCGAAATCATCGGCCGTCGTGGCACCGGCATGGACATTACCGAGCGCAAACTCGCCGAGCAGCGGATTGAGGAACTTGCGACCCGCGATGCGTTGACGCAACTGCCGAATCGGCGGCTGCTGACGGACCGGCTTTCCCAGGGAATCCTGTCGGCGCAACGCAGCGGCGGCCTGATTGCGGCGCTGTTCATCGATCTCGACCGTTTCAAGACCATCAACGATTCGCTGGGGCATACGGCTGGCGATGAATTGCTGAAACTCGTTGCGGACCGTTTGCAGCAATTGATGCGCAAAGGTGACACGCTGGCGCGTATCGGCGGCGATGAATTCGTGGTCGTGCTTGAGGCCTTGCGTGTTCCGGAAGATGCCGGGGCGGTCGCACAAAAAATAATTGCCGCGCTGTCAGAGCCCTGCACGATCGCTGGCACCCGGCTGACAACCTCGGCGAGCGTGGGTATCAGCGTTTTTCCGGGCGATGCCGCAGACGGTGTGACACTGGTACGCAATGCCGACATGGCCATGTACTTCGCCAAGGAGCACGGCCGGCGGAATTACCAGTTCTATTCCGAGGAGATGAACGCCCGCGCAGTCGAGAAACTGACCTTGGAGAATACCTTGCGGCGCGCGATTGAACGCGAGGAATTTGAACTCTATTACCATCCAAAATTCAGCTTGGCCGATGGTCAACTGGTGGGAGTCGAAGCGCTGGTGCGCTGGAATCATCCCGATCTTGGCGTCGTGGGACCCGGGCGCTTCATTCCGATTACCGAAGATACCGGGCTCATCGTGCCCTTGGGGGAGTGGGTGCTCAATTGTGCCTGTCGGCAAAGCCGGTTGTGGGCGGGTACCTTTCAACGCGACATTCCGATCGCGGTAAACCTGTCGGTCGGTCAGTTCAACAAGGGTCTGACCCGCACCGTTCAGAACGCGCTCGCCAATGCCGGTATGTCGCCGGCATTGCTTGAACTGGAGATAACGGAAAGCGTGCTGATGAAGAACGTCGACGAAAATATCGACGTGTTGCGCGGGCTGTCAGACCTGGGTGTGTCGATTGCGATAGACGATTTCGGCACCGGCTACTCGTCGCTTGCGTACCTGCGGCGTTTCAATGTCGATACCTTGAAGATAGATCAGAGTTTTGTACGGGACATCAATACCAATCTCGACGACGCGGCGATTGTCGAGGCCATCATCGCGCTGGGACACAGCCTGAAACTCACCGTCGTTGCGGAGGGAGTGGAGACAGAAGAGCAGCGACGTCAATTGCACGAACTCCATTGCGATCACTGCCAGGGATTCTTGTTTGGCGAGCCCTTGCCGGCGGCGCAGTTTGAGGCGCAATATTCGCATTTGGGTGCATAGACGCCAAATCGGCGGAGCACGCCTGGCGACGCGACTGGCTCGTCACGTTTCCAGCAAACAGTCGTTGGCTCAATGTCGGTTTTGCGGGACGCACGGCTTCCCGCACTCCCGCCTACGCCTTCAACGCCGCCAGCACCTCATCCAGCATTTTCTTTGCGTCGCCAAACAGCATGCGATTGTTCTCTTTGTAGAACAGCGGATTGTCCACACCCGCATAGCCTGAGGCCATCGAGCGCTTCATCACGATCGAGGTCTTCGCCTTCCAGACTTCCAGCACCGGCATGCCGGCGATCGGGCTGCCCGGATCATCCTGCGCGCTCGGGTTCACGATGTCGTTGGCGCCGATGATCATGGTCACATCGGTATCCGGAAAATCATCGTTGATTTCATCCATTTCCATGACGATGTCGTAGGGCACCCTGGCTTCAGCCAGCAACACGTTCATATGGCCCGGCATGCGGCCCGCGACGGGGTGAATGCCGAAGCGCACGTTTTTGCCTTTGTCGCGCAGGAATTTGGTGATTTCAAAAACGGTGTGCTGCGCTTGCGCGACCGCCATGCCGTAGCCCGGCACGATGATCACGCTTCTTGCTTCCTTCAATAATTCGGCCGTCTCGGTCGCGCTCACGGGCACCACTTCACCCGCGGGTGCCGCCGCATCGCCCGTTGCCTTCGGCGTGCCGCCGTCGGAGCCAAATCCGCCCGCGATCACGCTGATGAAATTGCGATTCATCGCCTGGCACATGATGTAGGAAAGGATCGCACCGGAGGATCCCACCAATGCGCCGGTGACGATCAGCAAATCGTTCGAGAGCATGAAGCCGGTCGCCGCTGCTGCCCAGCCCGAGTAGCTGTTCAGCATTGATACCACCACCGGCATATCGGCACCGCCGATGGCCATCACCATGTGGATGCCGAATAAAAGCGCGATCACACTCATCACGATCAATGGCGTCATGCCTTGCTCGATCGAAGTCGCGTTCAAGAATTCGCGACCGAACCAGATCACCACCAAGAGACCAACCAAATTCAGCCAATGCCGCGCAGGCAACAGCAACGGCTTGCCGCCGATCTTGCCGGAGAGTTTGCCGAACGCAATCACGGAACCTGAAAGTGTTACTGCACCGATCAATACGCCGATATAAACCTCGATGTGATGAATCGCTTGCTCGGCAGAATTCAATCCCGACGTGGAAGTGGGGTCAATGTAACTCGCGTAACCCACCACCATCGCGGCCAAGCCGACCATGCTGTGCATGAACGCAACCAACTCCGGCATCTGCGTCATCTGCACCGTGCGCGCGAGGTAGATGCCGATGCTGCCGCCGACCAGCAGCGCGCCGATGATCCAACTGATGCCGCCGCTGGTCACGCGCGGGCCGAAGATGGTGGCGAGCACGGCGATCGTCATGCCGATCATGCCGTAGAGATTTCCGCGGCGCGATGTTTCGGGGTTCGAGAGGCCGCCCAGACTCAGGATGAAAAGTATGATGGCGGCGATGTAGGCAACGGTGACGAGGCTGGATGACATTTTCTCGTCCCCCCTATTTGCGAAACATGGAAAGCATGCGCTGCGTCACCGCAAAGCCGCCGAACATGTTGATCGCGGTTAAGCCGATACCAGTGACAGCAAGCCAGCGAATGATTTCGTCAGGCCTTGGAAAGCCCGCCATCGCGGGCGGCGCAATCTGCACCAGCGCGCCTATGATGATGATCGACGATATCGCGTTGGTCACGCTCATCAACGGCGTATGCAACGCGGGCGTCACATTCCAGACCACCATGTAACCTACAAAACACGCGAGCACGAATACCGTGAAGTGGCCGAGGAACGCGGGCGGCGCGTAGGTGCCGATGAACCAGAATACCGCTGCGGCGACGGCAAACATGATCGTCAATGTTTGTGCGGCCATCGGCGCACTTGCGTGGCCGTGGCCTTTCTTGGCGGCGGGAACCGGTGCTGCTGCCGATTTGGCGGCGGGCGGCGCAGCGACAACTTTCGGCGGTGGCGGTGGCCACGTAACCTCGCCCAGTTTGATCACCGTGAGCCCGCGAATCGCGTCGTCTTCCATGTTGACGTTGATGATGCCGTCCTTGGTCTTGCACAATTCCTCGGACACACGAAACAGATTGGTGCCATACAACGTCGAAGATTGCTTGGCCATGCGGCTCACCAAATCGGTGTAGCCGACGATGGTGACGCCGTGCTTCACCACCACTTTGCCCGGCTCGGTTAATTCGCAGTTGCCGCCTTGCTCGCCCGCCATGTCGACGATCACGCTGCCGGGCTTCATTGATTGCACCATCTCCGCGGTGATGAGGCGCGGCGCGGGCTTGCCGGGAATGAGCGCCGTGGTGATGATGATGTCCACTTCGCGGGCTTGCTGCGCGTACATTTCGCGCTGCGCTTGCTGGAATCCTTCCGACATGACTTTGGCGTAGCCGCCGCCGCCCGAGCCTTCCTCTTCGTATTCAACCTTGACGAATTCACCGCCCAGCGATTTGACCTGGTCGGCTACTTCGGCGCGCGTGTCGTTGGCGCGTACGATGGCGCCCATGCCGGCCGCCGTGCCGATGGCGGCGAGGCCGGCCACACCTGCGCCGGCGATGAATATTTTCGCCGGCGGCACTTTGCCGGCGGCGGTGATCTGGCCGCTGAAGAAGCGCCCGAACGCATTGGCCGCCTCGATGACCGCGCGATATCCACTGACACCGGCCATTGAGGTCAGGGCGTCCATCTTCTGCGCGCGCGAAAGCGTGCGCGGCAACGAATCGATCGCGAGCACGGTGATCTTTCTCGCCGCCATTGCCTTCATCAACTCGGGATTCTGCGCAGGCCAGATGAACGAGATCAGCGTCTGCCCTTCGCGCATCCCGTTTACTTCGTCGGTGCTGGGTGCGCGCACCTTGAAAATGATGTCGGATTCGGCCCACAGTTTGGCGGCGTTGTCGACGACTGTCGCGCCTGACGCGCGATACGCGTCGTCACTCACGTTGGCGGCGTCACCCGCGCCAGATTCAACGCTGACGGTAAAGCCGAGCTTGATCAGTTTCTCGACCACCTCGGGGACAGTGGCGACACGTTTTTCGCCGGGAAATATTTCTTTTGGTACGCCGATTCGCTGCGCCATTTTTTCTCTCCCAAAAAATCAATCATGCAGTATTTACTTTCCGCGCCCTGGCAATTTGTCGAAAATCAATTGCCTGCGCCGCGGATTGCCAACGCCAACTTCAATCAGCGGTTAGCCCACAATAATACTTCAAAGCGGCAACGCCCTTGCTGTCGAAAACGCAGGGATCGACACATTTCCCCGCGTAAACCCGATCACCTTGAAAAATTCTCCCATCTCCGCCGGCGAGACCAGCCGTTGCACTTGATTGGTGAGTGGCAAATACTTTGCGGTATCGCGCGCGTCGACGGCTGCCAGGCACGCCGTCAAGCCGCTCGCGAGGAGAAAATTTGCTTGTGTTGTGTAGCCCGCAAGATCAAGCCCCGCGCCAATACCCGCGTTCGCCACGACCGTGAAATCAACATGCGCGGTGATGTCCTGCAGACCTGGGAACAGAAATGGATCGGGATGCGCGTTGTGGCGGTAGTGGCACATCAGTGTGCCCATGTCGCGGCTGGGGTGGTAATACTCGGCACCGCGAAAACCATAATCGATAAGCACTAACGCGCCGTGTTTCAGCGATTGCGACAGGCTGGTGACGAGGCCGGGCACGGCAGGTGCGATTTCGGTGAGATAGTGCTCGACCGGCGGACTACTGAGATATTTGTTTCGTATGGTCTCGAGCTGCGCCGCTATTTCCGTGTTTGCCACAGGTACGTCCTGCCACGCAAACTCGCCTTCGCAGAGCGCCACACCGCGTTCAAACTCTTCACCGCCGTGCCATCCGACAAGATGCACCGGAATCACATCCAGCACTTCATTGGCGATGATCACGCCGGTGAAATTTTCCGGCAAGGCATCCAGCCATTCGGCGCGCGAGGCAAGGTGCGCGGGCAAGGCATCGATCGCCTTGCGCTGACGTTCGCGAAGGTCGGCGCTGACTTCGAGTAGACGATACCGCTGCGGCAACACGCCCATTTCATCGAGTGCCAGCAGGATATCGGTCGCGAGTCTTCCCGATCCCGGCCCCAGCTCCAACACATCGCCTTCGGTCTGGCGCAGCACGTCCGCAATCGAGTTCGCGAGCGTCTTGCCGAACAGCGACGAGATCTCCGGTGCCGTGACGAAATCGCCCGCCGCGCCGAACTTGCGCGCGCCGGCCGCATAGTAGCCGAGGCCGGGCGCGTACAACGCTAGATCCATGAAGCGCTCGAATGAGATCCATCCACCCGTACGCGCAATTTCGCTTCTCAGCATCGCGGCGCAATTTTCGGTGTGCGCCAACGCCGCAGCATCGGGCGTCGGCAAAGTATCGCTGAGGGATCGCGGCAGAGGTGAGCGCATGGCGTGGGTTAAAATTATCGTCAATTATCCCATGCAGACTCCCTCTCAATCCCCCGCCATCCTCGTCACCGGTGCCGCGAAACGCGTCGGCGCGGTGATCGCGCGCACGCTGCACGCGGCGGGCGCGAACGTGATCGTGCATTGCAACCGTTCGCGCGCCGAGGCCGACAAACTGGTCAAGGAACTCAACGCGGTGCGCGCGCATTCGGCGGCATTGTTGCAGGGTGATTTGCTGGCCTACAACGCCCTGAAAGGTCTGATCGATCACGCGGCATCCGAATTCGGTCGCCTCGATGGGTTGGTGAACAATGCCTCCTCTTTTTTCGCGACACCGGTCGGTGCGATCGATGAAGACAGCTGGAATGCGCTGATCGATTCGAATCTGAAAGCGCCGCTGTTTCTCTCGCAAGCTGCCGCGCCGTATCTTAAGAAAACCAACGGCAGCATCGTCAACATCGTCGATATCCATGCCGAGCGGCCGCTGAAAGATTTTGTTGTCTATAGCGTCGCCAAAGCGGGCCTCGCCGGACTCACGCGATCGCTCGCGTTGGAGTTGGGGCCAGAGGTGAGGGTCAATGGTGTCTCGCCCGGCGCGATTTTGTGGCCGGAAGCGGGTAATTCCGGTGGCAAAGTATTTCCACAGGCTGAACAACAACGCATCATTGCGCAGACGCCGCTGAAACGCATCGGTGCGCCGGAAGATATTGCGCGCGCCGTGAAATATCTGATGTTTGACGCGCCGTTTGTGACGGGGCAAATCCTGTCGGTCGATGGTGGTCGCTCTCAGTCGATTTGATTGGGTAAACCCTAGCACCGGCGCGCCATTTCAGCCTAAAACGTCTTGAAAGTAGCGCCAGTGCTGGACTTTCGTCGGTTTTCACTGAGAGAACCCGTTCCCCGGTAGAATGCCGGGCATGAATGCGCCCGCCTCCGTCCTCTCGCAAAAGAAACAGTTTGAAGCCAACAAACTGACCAAACGCCTGCGCCGCCAGGTTGGTCAGGCGATTGCCGACTACGGCATGATCGAGGCCAACGACAAGGTGATGGTGTGCTTGAGCGGTGGCAAGGACAGCTACGGCATGCTTGATGTGTTGTTGCGGCTGCGCGAAAAATCACCGGTGCCATTCGAGCTGTTCGCCTTCAATCTCGACCAGAAACACCCCGGTTATCCCGAGCACATTCTTCCCGGTTATTTGCAGTCGCTGAACATTCCCTTTCACATCGAGGAACAAGACACCTACTCGACCGTGAAGCGCGTAATCCCGGAAGGCAAGACCATGTGTTCGCTCTGTTCGCGGTTGCGGCGCGGCGTGATTTATCGTGTCGCCTCCGAAATCGGCGCGACCAAGATTGCGCTCGGACATCATCGCGATGACATCGTCAACACGCTTTTTCTCAACATGTTTTTCGGCGGCAAGATGAAGGCGATGTCGCCGAAACTGGTTTCCGATGACGGTAAGCACATCGTCATTCGTCCGCTCGCCTACGTCGAGGAAATGGACTTGGAAGACTACGCCGCGTACCGGCAATTCCCGATCATTCCCTGCGACCTGTGCGGCTCGCAGGATAATTTGCAGCGCCAGCAAGTCAAGCAAATGCTGCGCGACTGGGAGAAGAAATTTCCCGGGCGCGTGGATTCTATTTTTCGCGCGATGCAGAACATCGCTCCTTCACATTTGCTGGATCGTGGGCTGTTTGATTTCGGCGAGGTGAAAGCGAACGGCACTGTCGATGAGTCTGGCGACAAGGCGTTCGATGTCGAGGATTTCGCGGAACAATTTGTTGAACCCGCCTCCGCGCAAGTGATCAAGTTTCGCTGATCGCGTGCGCGTCCGATGCCGTCAATGAAAGCCGCGCCACGAAGAAAAGCCACCGCGCCCAAACCCGCTGACAGCGCGCAACTCGATCAACTGGCCTGGTTAAAAGCGGCCGCAGTCGCGATCGCCGAAGATGGATTCAACGGCACGCGCATTCTGCCGCTATCAAAGCGCCTCGGCGTCACGCGCGGCAGTTTTTACTGGCACTTTGAAGACCACGCCGCCTTTGTGCAGGCGTTCATCGTGCACTGGCGGGAGCAGCAGTTGCGCGCGGTGGCCGCTTACCAACACCAGACGAGCGATCCGGTCAGAGCGTATGAACGGTTGCTCGATGTGGTGCTGACAGACACCGGGCCCGAGCTCAAGCGATTGAAAGTCGAATTCGCGTTGCGCGGCTATGCACGCCGCGATGCGTTTGCCGCCGAAGCGGTGACGGCGGTCGATCTCGCTCGCGCCGGACTTTTCATGCCGATCGTTCGCGATATCGCCGACTCGCCAAAAGAAGCAGAATCATTCGCACATTTATTGATGGTGCAACTCTCTGGCGCGCAGCACGCGATCGCCGGGCCGAATTGCGATGCGTACGTGTTGGCCGGAATGAAGCGTGCGATGCTGAAATCGCTCGGGGCCATGCATGCGTTGCGCGCTAAGAACGATGATCAGAATCCTGAAAAATCTGCCTTGCGCTTTTCCAGAAACGCCTGAACCGCTTCCTGCGATTCGGGGCTGGCGAGTCGCTCACCGAACAGCTTCAGCTCGATATCGATGGTTTCACGCATTGCGCCCGCGCTGCCCGCACGCAACAGCTTCTTGGTTGCGCGCACGGCACCCGGCGGCAGGTTGTTGAATCGTTCCGCGATGCGCCGCGCGTGCGCCAGCACCTCGGCTGCCGGCAGCACCGCGTTTGCAAGCCCGAGCGCAACCGCTTCATGGGCGCCGATAGGCTCGCCCAGCAACAGCTTTTCCGCGGCCTTCACATAGCCGATACGCTGCGGCAACACCAGGCTGGTCGCGAACTCGGGTACCACGCCAAGATTCACAAACGGCATCACCAGCTTCGCGTCTTCAGCGAGGTAAACCAGATCGCAATGCAATAACATGGTGGTGCCGATACCGATCGCCGCACCATTGACGGCCGCGATGACCGGCCTTTCGCAATCGATCAGCGCGTGCATGAAGGGCCGCGCCGGCGAATTCTCGATTCTCGCCGCCGCGCGGGTCGCGTTACCACCGTTCACCGCGGTGGAAAAATCCCGCACGTCGTTGCCCGAAGAGAAAATTTCCGGCCGCCCGGGGATCAGCACGGCGCGCACCGTGTCGTCGCGGCTCGCCGCCGTGAGTGCCTCCGCCATCGCCCGGTACATTTCCGGCGTGAACGCATTCTTCTTCTCAATCCGATCAATCACGATCGTGGTCACATGGTTTTCAGTGGAAACTTTGATGTTCATCGCGTCCTCGTTCCGATTCACATTTGGAGAAATATACCGATGCGCGTTGCCAGCGCCTCGGGTTGATCGTGATGCAGCATGTGTCCGCAATGCTCGAGTATTTCGCGTTCGAGATGCGCGAAACGGGAAAGGGCATCAAGACGGTTATCCCACTCCGCGCGCGGGTAGCGGCCACCATACAAGTCGAGCAAATTGGTTTGGGCGCCCTCGACCCACAATATTGGCGCGGTGATTCCTTGTCGGCAGGCCAGCGCCTCGGCTTCGCGGTACAGAATCGGATTCACCCGCTTGTGGGCCGGGTCGCACAGCAAATGCCACTGACCATCGGCCGCCTCGCGCGACCAATGCGACGCGAGCCAGTGTGCCTTGTCGGCCGTCAAACGCGCGTTGTTTTGCTGAAGGCGGTCCGCCACGGCTTGCAGCGAATCGTAGCTGCGCATCCGCTGTGGAATTTTCAGTTGATCGAGCCATTTCGCCATGCGTCGTGGCGCATCGCCGGCGGCTGGCTCAGGCAGGCCAAAGCCTTCCAGGTTGATGAGTTTGCGAACCCGGTTCGCGCGCACGCCGGCATACATCATGGCGATGTTGCCGCCCATGCTGTGACCCAGCAAATCAACGGGTGCGGCGGGCGAAAAGTGATCGAGCACTGCATCGAGATCGCCCAGATAGTCCGCAAACCAATAGCTGTCGACAGGAGGTGATTCTGTCAAGCCAAAGCCGCGCCAGTCCAGTGCGAGCATCGATCTTTCGGTGGGTAAGGCATCGACCAGAAATTGAAACGATGCAGCAACATCCATGAAGCCATGCAGCAACACCAGCGGCGGCTGGTTGTTCTGGCCGCCTGCCGCCCATTGGCGAACGTGATAGCGAAGACCCCGCACCTCGATAAAGTGGCTGGTGCTTTGGCGAATGGCGTGATAGGTGTCGATCGGCGAGGTCATGTGCGTGCCTTATGGAAACAAACTTAATCGACCCCGCGCAACACGATATTCCGCTTCGATGCGCGTAACCAGTTCCTGTGTCGTGACCACACTCTTTACCGCAGCAATACCCTGCCCGCAGCCCCAGATTTCTTTCCATGCCTTAGCGCCGGCCTTCGACGTGTCGCCGAGGCTCATTTTGCTCGCATCGCTTTCAGGCAAGTTATCCGGGTCGAGGCCCGCTTTGATGATTGAACCCCTCAAGTAGTTGCCATGTACGCCTGTAAAGAGATTGCTGTAGACAATGTCATCGCTACTGCTGTCAACAATCATTTGCTTGTAGGCATCGCTGGCGCGCGCTTCGGTGGTGGCAATGAACGCAGAACCGACATAGGCAAAGTCCGCACCCATCGCCTGGGCGGCAAGCACCGCATCGCCGTTGGCAATGGCGCCGCTTAATGCGACCGGGCCGCGAAACCATTCGCGAATTTCCTGAATGAGTGCAAACGGACTCTTCACGCCCGCGTGCCCGCCCGCACCCGCCGCCACGGCAACCAAGCCATCGGCGCCTTTTTCGATTGCCTTGTGCGCGAACCGGTTATCGATAATGTCGTGCAGCGTCACACCGCCCCATGCGTGAACGGCGGCATTGACCTCCACGCGCGCACCGAGCGATGAAATCACGATCGGGACCTTGTATTTTTCGCAGACCGCCATATCGTGTTCGAGCCGGTCGTTGCTTCGATGCACGATCTGGTTGATGGCGTACGGTGCAGCGGGCCGATCGGGATGGGTGGAATTGTAGGCCGCCAGCGTTTCGGTGATTTCCGCGAGCCACTCGTCGACCTGCGAGGCGGGCCGCGCATTCAGCGCGGGCATTGAACCCACCACGCCGGCCTTGCACTGCGCGATGACCAGCGCGGGTGTACTGATGATAAATAGAGGCGCGCCGATGATCGGCAGTCGCAGGTTTTGCAGTATCGGCGGCAGTTGACGCGATGGAAATCCTGGTTCGTTGGACAAGAGGGTTACCTTTGGTGTTGATGGGTGCAATCGCGCAAGCCTGCGCCGACCTCAATGTCAGCCGGCTGCCGCCAGCAATTCACCGAGCCGCGCGCGATGATAATGCGCGTCGCCAAAAGCCAAATCAATCGCGGTCAAGCGCTTGAAATAGTGGCTGATGGGCAATTCATCGGTCACGCCCATGCCGCCGTGCAATTGCACCGCCTGTTGCCCGACCAGACGCGCCGACTGGCCGACCAGAGATTTCGCCGCAGCAACGGCGCGACGTCGCTCGTTGACATCCGCTGCACCGACTTTTAGCGTCGCCAGCATCGTGATCGAACGCGCCTGCTCGGCAGCGATAAACATATCCACCATGCGATGTTGCAGCGCCTGAAAAGTACCGATGGCGACACCGAATTGTTTGCGCGTCTTCAGATATTCCAGCGTCTGTTCGATCAATGCGTCCATGGCGCCGACGGCTTCTGCACACATCGCGGCGATGCCGTAGCCAATGGCGCGTTCAATTGCGTCGAAGCCAGCATTCTCGATCCCGACCAACGCTGACGCGGGCACCCGAACATTTTTCAACCCGATCTCGGCAATGGCGTGGCCATCAAAGGTACGATAGTTGCGCACGGTTAAGCCTGCGGTGTTCTTGTCGACGACAAAGAGCGAGATGCCGCTCTCGTCACCTGCGTTGCCGGCGGTGCGCGCGGAGACGATGAGCGTGTCGGCAGTATCGCCGTGCAGCGTCACGGATTTACCACCATTCAATAGGTAGGCATCGCCCTCGCGGCGCGCAGTGGTTGAAACATGGCTGAATTGATAGCGCCCGGCGCGCTCATGCACGGCAAGTGCCATGAATTTCGTTCCCGTCACCATGTCCGGCAACAACCGCGCGCACTGTTCATCCGACCCGTGGTCGCGCAGCAGGCCGCCGCACAGCACCACGGTCGACAGATACGGCTCTATCACCAGGGAGCGGCCAAAGCTCTCCATCACCACCATCGTTTCTTCCGCCGCGTGTTCGACGCCACCGAGGCCGCCGTGGGCGTCGGGCATGCCGATGCCCAACAGGCCGAAGTCTGCAAACGTGCGCCAATGCCCAGCGGCCGACTTGTCGGCGGCCTTCATGTGCTGCCGGCGCGCTTCAAAGGTGTAGGCCTTGTCGAGGTAGCGGCGCAAGGAGTCTTTGAGCTGCTGCTGTTCTTCGCTGAGTGAAAATTCCATATCGATTCCTAAGCTCTCAAGCCGTTACAAACCCAGCACATGCTGAGCGACGATGTTTCTCTGAATCTCGTTTGAGCCGCCAAAAATACTCAGCTTGCGCATATTGAAATAATCGCCCGCCACCATCGGCGTGTAGGCGGCACCCACGGGTTCGCCCTGCCAATCGGGATCCAGCGCTTCGGGCATATCGACCATTGCTTCAGGCCCGGCGGCGTACAGCGTCAATTCAAATATCGCCTGGCAAATTTCGGTGCCGCGAATTTTAAGAATTGACGCTTCAGGCCCCGGCGCGCCGCTTTTCGCCATCGCCGCCAGCGTGCGCAGCAACGTCATTTCGTGCGCCATCAATTCCATTTCGCATTGCGCGAGGCGATCGCGAAATCGCGGATCGTCGATCAACGGTTTGCCATCGGCCTTTTCGTCCCGCGCGATTCTGTTCAAGCGCCGCATCAGCACTTTGCCCACCGCGACCAGGTTCAAGCCGGTGCGCTCGTGCGAGAGCAGAAACTTCGCGCAAGTCCAGCCCTTGTTTTCTTCACCGACCAGATTGGCAACGGGTACTTCGACGTTGTCGAAGAACACCTCGTTCACTTCGTGTTCGCCATCGAGCATGATGATCGGCCTGACGCTCACGCCGGGCGATTTCATGTTGATCAACAGGAAAGAAATTCCCTGCTGCGGACGGCCTTCGCTCGCGGTACGCACCAGACAAAAAATCCAATCCGCGAACTGCGCCTGAGTGGTCCAGATTTTCTGGCCGTTGACGACATATTTGTCGCCGACACGCTCGGCTTTGGTTTTGAGTGAGGCCAGATCGGAACCGGAACCCGGCTCTGAATATCCCTGGCACCAGAAATCTTCACCTTTCAATATCCGCGGCAGATGGTGCGCTTTTTGTTCCGGCGTGCCGAATGCCATGAGTACCGGTGCCAACATTTTTTGCCCGAAAGAAATCAGGCTTGGCGCGCCGGCCTCGATGCATTCCTGCTCGAAAATGAATACTTCGGTTTGATTCCAGCCGGTACCGCCATAGGCTTTCGGCCAATACGGCCCGCCCCAACCGTGATCAAACAGGATGCGCTGCCAGCGCATGAAGTCGTCCCGAACATTGCGTTTGCCGTCGAGCATCTTGCGGCGAATGTCGTTGGGAAGATTTTTGGCGATGAAGGATTTGACTTCAGCGCGGAAAATGTTTTCTTCAGGGGAGTAGTCGATATTCATGGAGGGTCGTGAGGGTCAATTCTTGAAAAAAATAGATTTGCCGACTGCAACAAATGAAATCTCCCTTTCCCCGCATAGGCGGGGACCCAATTTTCGTCATTTCGTGACGCAAGAATTGGGTCCCCGCTGCGACCGAAGGAAGTCCCTTGGGGGACGCGGGGAAAAGGTGAGTGGTGAAAAGGTTTGATCAGTGCATTGGCCGCATGTGTTTGGATAAAACTCTTTATCCGGCGAGGCTCTTGGCGCATTTGTGCTCCAAACACCGCGCCAAATAGCCTGCCCCGGACTTGATCCGGGGGCGTTCTACAATCGCCAGAGCGGGCATTAGCAAACTTCAAACAGCCCCGCCGCCCCCATCCCACCGCCGATGCACATCGTCACCACCACGTATTTCACGCCGCGTCGCTTGCCTTCGATCAGCGCGTGGCCGACCATGCGTGCGCCCGACATGCCGTAGGGGTGGCCGATGGCGATCGCGCCGCCGTTGACGTTCAAACGCTCATCGGGAATGCCCAAGCGGTCGCGGCAGTAGATCACCTGCACCGCGAAGGCTTCATTCAATTCCCACAAGCCGATATCGTCCACTTTCAATCCGGCGCGTTCCAGCAATCGCGGCACCGCAAACACCGGGCCGATGCCCATTTCATCGGGCTCACAACCAGCCGTCGCGAAACCGCGAAAAATACCCAGCGGCGAGAGGCCGCGCTGTTCGGCGAGTTTTGCATTCATCACCACCGAGGCCGATGCGCCGTCGGAAAATTGGCTCGCGTTGCCGGCCGTGATCACGCCGCCCGGCATCGCCGAGCGAATTTTGGCGACACCTTCGATGGTCGTGTCGGCGCGAATGCCTTCATCCTCGCTGGCGGTGACTTGGCGCGTGCCGAGTGCGCCGGTCTTGGGATCGGGCGCACCCATCGTCACGGTCATCGGCGCGATTTCATCCTTGAACAATCCGGCGGTACGCGCGGCGGCGGCTCGTTGCTGGCTGCGCACGCCGTACGCGTCCTGCAATTCTTTCGCGACACCATATCGCTTGGCGACGATTTCGGCCGTTTCCAGCATCGACAGGAAAAAATCCGGACGATGTTCGACCATCCATTCGTCCTTCAGATAATTCATGTTGATGGTGGCTTGCACGCACGAGATCGATTCGACGCCGCCCGCAACCATCACCGGCACCTTGTCGGTGATGATGCGCTGCGCGGCAATGGCGATGGCCTGCAAGCCTGAGGCACATTGCCGATCCACCGTGGTGCCGCCCGCCGTCACCGGAAGTCCTGCGCGCATGGCGGCGTAGCGGCCGATGTTGAGGCCGGTGGCGCCTTGCGGCAGCGCGCAGCCCATCACCACATCTTCGATTTCGGCCGGATCCACCCCGGCGCGTTTCACGGCTTGTTCGATCGCGTGGCCGGCAAGCGTTGCGCCATGCGTCATGTTGAAACTGCCACGCCAGGATTTACCAAGCGGGGTGCGGGCGGTGGAGACGATTACGGCATCGGTCATGATGATTCCTTATTGTTGGGGTTCGCGCGTGCGGAGGTCGGCTACGCGTTGAATGATTTGCCGTCGGCGGCAAGTTTGGCGAGCAGCGGCGCGACATGCCAGAATTTGTCGTCGGAAGTCTCATTGCGCGAGAAGCCCTCAATGGCGCGCACCACGTTCATCAGCCCGAGACCATCGGCATACAACATCGGCCCACCGCGATAGGCTGGAAATCCGTAGCCGAAGATGTAGACGATATCGATATCTGAGGCGCGTTGTGCGATGCCTTCTTCGAGAATTCGCGCGCCTTCATTGACCAGCGCAAATACGCAACGCTGAACAATCTCCGTGTTGCTGATTTTGCGGGCGACGATGCCGCGCGCTTTTCGATGCGCCTCGACGAGGGCCGCGACTGCGGGATCGCTCTGCGCGTCGCGCCGGCCTTTTTCATAGCGATACCAGCCCGCGCCGGTTTTTTGTCCAAAGCGACCCTGCTCGCACAATGCGTCGGCGATGGCGGCGGCACCGGGTGCCTCGTTTGGATTCTCGGCGCGACGACGCTTGCGAATCGCCCAGCCGATGTCATTGCCGGCCAAATCCCCCATGCGAAACGGCCCCATCGCCCAGCCGAATTTTTCGAGCGCGCCGTCGATCTGCTCGACCGTCGCGCCTTCTTCGAGCATGCTGATCGCTTCGCGCGAATAGCCGGCGATCATGCGGTTGCCGATGAAGCCGTCGCACACGCCGGAAATCACCGCCGTCTTGCGGATTTTTTTCGCCAACTGCATGATCGTGACGAGCACGTCGTCGGCGGTCTTGGCACCACGCACCACTTCCAGCAATTTCATCACGTTGGCCGGGCTGAAAAAATGCGCGCCGACCACGTCCTGCGGGCGTTTGGTGAATTGCGCGATTTGGTTCAAATCCAGCGTGGAGGTGTTGGACGCGAGAATCGCGCCGGGTTTGCAGACGGCATCGAGTTTTTCAAACACCGCTTTCTTGACGCCCATTTCTTCAAACACCGCTTCGATCACCAGATCGACATTCGCGAAATCGTCATAGCTCAAGGTCGGCTTCAACAACGCCGCCTGCGCGGCCGCCTTTTCGGCTTTCATCTTGCCTTTCTTGACGCGGCCTTCAAAGAAATCGTTGATGTGTTTCACGCCGCGATCAAGTGCTTCCTGTTTGGTTTCCAGAATCACGGTGGGGATTCCGGCGAGCAAAAAATTGATCGCGATACCGCTGCCCATGGTTCCCGCGCCGATCACGCCGACGCTCGCGATGGCGCGTGGTTTCACCGTCTCGGCGACACCCACGACTTTCGATGCCTTGCGTTCGGACAAAAACAAATGCCGCAGCGCCCGCGATTCTTCACTCATGTACAACTCGACAAACAATTTTCCCTCGACCTTGATGCCGTCATTGAACGATTTGGTGAGCGAGGCCTCGACAGCATCGATGCATTTCAGCGGTGCCGGATAATTTTTCGACATGGCACCGACGGCGTTGCGCGCAAACATGAACAGCGCATCGGCTTTGGGATGGGCAACTTTCAGGTCGCGCACACGTTTCAGCGCGCGCTTTTCCGCCACCACCTTTTCGGCAAATGCGAGCGCACCCGCCAGCAAATCGCCTTCAATGAATTGGTCGAACAGCGGTGTTGCTTTCAATACGTCTGATGGCACGGTTTCACCAGAGACGATCATGTTGAGTGCCGCTTCAACACCGATCAGGCGCGGCAACCGCTGCGTGCCCCCGGCACCCGGCAGCAACCCAATTTTCACTTCCGGCAACGCGATTGAAGCACCCGTCACCGCCACCCGAAAATGGCAGCCGAGTGCCAGCTCCAATCCGCCACCCATGCAGGCACCGCCAATGGCTGCGATCACCGGTTTAGTCGATGACTCAACGATGTTGATGACCGTGTGCAGACTCGGTTCCGCCATCGCGGCAGGTGTACCGAATTCGCGAATGTCGGCACCGCCGGAAAAAGCCTTCTCCGAGCCGATCAAAATGACCGCATTCGCATTGACGTCGTTTTCCGCGCGTCGAATGTTCTCGACAATGCCGGCGCGGAGCGCGTGGCTCAAGCCATTGACGGGTGCATTGTCGAGGCGGATGACGGCGACCGATCCGCGCAATTCATAGTGGGTGCTATTCATGGGATTTCCGGCAGAGGTTGATGATTATTGTGGTGCGATGGTAAAACGGGCGTTGGGCGACGCAAGTTTTCTTGTTCGCAGGATCGATGATTATCCTGCGATTTGACCAAACATGTGTGTATTGAATATACCATACACATATGTATTTTTTTGGTGGTACGAATAAATTGGATGTTGATTCGCGTGTATTCTTTCGATAGGATAAGCACATAGACGTTTATACGCACATACTCAACAGACATTCGTTGGAGGTCATATGGAAACACTGGTACGTTGGACCGTAAAGGTATCGAAAGATACCGACGTATCTCTACGCTCGTTCCTTGCGCAACGCGGAATGAAAAAAGGCGATCTCTCCAAGTTTATTGAGCAGGCAGTTCAGAAGGCCGTCTTTTCCCAAACCGTGGCGGATGTCGAAGCGCGAAATGTTGGTATTTCCGACAGTGAGATTGAAGCCAGCATTGACGATGCACTTCGCAAAGTGCGCGCAGAAATGTGGGGCGCGCCGCGCGCTTTACTTTCACGATCAAAGAAATTAATCAGAAAGACGGCGAAGCGCGCGTAGGTCGGTCGCGCCATGCGGGTCATACTCGATTCCAATATTCTGTTGTCGGCTTTTTTCAAAGCGGACTCTCCGCCGAACCTGCTCGTTCACGCTTGGATGGACGGACGATTTGACTTGCTTTCCAGTAGCGAGCAAATCGAAGAAATCACGCGTGTCGCACGCTACCCACACGTCCGGAAATTAATTCACTCATCCGAAATCGGCTGGCTCATCAATCGTTTGCGCGATCGCGCAACTTTGCTAATCGATTTACCGATTCTCGATATTTCGCCGGACCCGGCCGACAATTTTCATTACGCGATGGCAGAGGCCGGTGCCGCGACCCACTAGGTGACTGGGAACAAGAGCGGTGTGCTGGCGTTTCGCAAGCATCTGTCCACTCGCATCGTCACTGCGCGGCAGATGGTCGATTTTCTAAAAATTTAATTCAGAATCATGTCATCAAAACAATAACCCCTTGGCCTCCGGCATTCGCGACAAGCATTTTCGCGGGAAGCTCGGCGAATGTCTGAATGAAAATATTCAGCCAGGAAACAAATTATCCGTCGCGTCGGCGCCAGTCCTTGAGTGTAGTACTCCTCAGCTGGCAGCAGCCATCGCCCGCCGATCACGCTGAATCAGCTTGAAAAAGCCATACAACGCCAGCATCGGAATCGCCAAGAAGATCACGATCGGCGCGAACGCGAGCAGCATGATGATCGCCACGACAAAGGCCGCAAATGCGACCGCGACGGAGGCGATCAGCGCGGCACCGGCCAAGACAGCCGTGACCACCAAGCCGACAAATATCATCACCGGAATGGCGATCATCCAGCCGAAGGCGGAATCGGAAAAATCATGGTCGTCGATCATGATCGTGGCACCGTTGAACCCATGGAAAGGGGTGGAAAAGTAGACGGCGGCGACGATGGCCAGCAACAGCATGACCGTTAAAATGATGAAGCGGGTGCGAGATGGCTGATTCATGTGGACTCCCTGCGGGTTTTGTTTGCGATGAAGAGAGTTTCCACTGGCTGCGATGCAACCTCAACGCGATTCGGACGAAGTGCAGAATTCGTTGCGCCAGACGCTAATTGCCGCTAGGATGTTGCATTGCAGCAACGCTTGTTGTCGACCCGGCCGGATACCCTTCGGCCCATCCGAGAGCCCTTTGGATCAGGTCGATGCTTTAACCGTCTCAGCCTAGCGCCCTGAGGCAATCGCCCAAAAGGCCAGCCGACATTCCTTCTTTTGCCCCTTGCGCGCGGTCATCCCGGCAGCGGCGGCATATTGATATGCTTCAACGCGCTGCCGACATTCGCCGCCCCCTGAAAGGTTTTATCCATGAGTCTGCATCCCCCGCTCAAGCAAGTTTCCCCCAGCAAGAAAATCACTTCATTCCATCCGCCGCAACGCACCCTGATGGGCCCCGGCCCGTCGGATATCAATCCGCGCGTGCTGGCTGCGATGTCGCTGCCCGCCATCGGCTATCTCGACCCAGTTTTTGTCGGCATGATGGAGGAATTGAAAACACTGCTTCGTTATGCGTATCAGACCGACAACGCATTGACCTTTCCCGTTTCCGGCCCCGGTTCGGTCGGCATGGAAACCTGCTTCGTGAATGCGGTTTCTCCCGGCGATAAAGTCATCGTTGGGCGCAATGGCGTCTTTGGTGGACGGATGATCGAAAACGTCGAGCGCGCGGGCGGTGTCGCGGTGGTGGTGGAAGCCGAATGGGGCGAGCCGATCGATCCGAACAAGATCGAAGACGCGTTCAAGAAAAACCCCGACACGAAAATATTGGCCTTCGTTCATGCCGAAACCTCAACCGGATGCCAGTCGGACGCAAAGACGCTCGCGGCGATCGCGCATAAACATGATGCCGTCAGCATTGTCGATGCCGTCACCTCGCTCGGCGGCACGCCAGTATTGGTGGATGCGTGGGGAATCGACGCAGTCTATTCGGCCTCACAGAAATGTATTTCGTGCACGCCGGGCTTGTCGCCCGTTTCGTTTTCGGAACGTTTTCTGGACCGCGTCAAAACCCGCGGCGGAAAAGAAAACCGTGTGCATAGCTGGTTCATGGATCTCAATCTGGTGATGAATTACTGGGGCAACACCAATCGCACCTATCACCACACGGCGCCGACCAACAGCCTGTTCGCGTTGCATGAATCGTTGCTGGTATTGAAAGAGGAGGGATTGGAAAACGCTTGGGCGCGGCATCAGCGGCATCATTTGGCTTTGAAGGCCGGGCTGGAAGCGATGGGCATCAAGTACCTGGTTAAAGAAGGCAATCGCCTGCCGCAAATGAACGCTGTGTATGTGCCGGAAGGCCTGGCGGTCGGCGGTGAAGCCGAGGTTCGCAAGATTCTCCTCAACGAATTCAATCTCGAAATCGGCGCAGGATTGGGGCCGCTCGCTGGGAAAATCTGGCGCTTCGGCTTGATGGGCTACTCGTGCAAGGCCGAGAACGTGATGCTGTGTTTGTCGGCGCTGGGATCAGTCTTGTCCGATATGGGGCTCGCGGTGAAAGTGGGCGATGCCGAAGCGGCCGCGCACCATGCGTATGCCGAGCAGCATAAGCAGGATGCGATGAAGAAAACGAAGATGGCGGCGTAGGTCGACAGAACGAGTGAAAAAGCCGGGCACTGCCCGGCTTTTTTCATTCCGCGAATCGGTCAAGGCTTCTTGGGTGGTGCCTTGGCGGGAGCTTTGGCCGGGGCCTTTGCGGATCCAGCTTCTTTCTTTTCAACCGGTGCCGCTACGCCCAACACCGTCGTGATGAATCGATCCTGCAACGTCGCTTGACCACCATATTTTTCCATCTCTTTGCCCATCAGCTTTTCCAGCGATGCAATGCGATCTGCAGCACTCGGGTGGGTCGAGTACAAAACACTGGCACCGCCTTCATCCTTCTGCAAATCCTGCAAGATTTGCAACACACTCGGCAGTCCGTAAGGATCGTAACCGGCACGTGCCGCCAGCACCATTCCCATGCGATCAGCTTGTTCTTCTTCACCGCGATCGAGCGAAAACAGAATCATTTTGCGCACTTCGCCGATACCCAGCTTCAATGCCGTCTTCGCCAGTTCGCCGCCGACACCGCCGGTCTTGACTTTGGAATCCACCACAGCTCCTGCGATGGTCGCGCCTGCCGAACCCAACTTCTGCTTCTGATATGCCTTCACATGATGCCGCTGCACCACATGCGCGATCTCATGCGCCAGCGCGCCGGCAAGTTCCGCTTCGTTTCGCATGCGGAACAGCAGGCCGGTTGTGATGTAGATCTGCCCGCCCGGCGCGGCACCGGCGTTCGGTAGCCTCGATTCGAGCACCGCAAACCGCCATGGCAAATTGGGCCGTTCGGAATGCATGGCGACCCAGCGACCTACCTGATTGACGTATCGCTGGACGCGGTCATTGGCGTGCAAGGGTGCCGCACCCAGCACGCCGGCCATGATGTTCTCGCCCAGCTCAATCTCCTCCGGCTCGGGCATTTCTTTTTGCGAATCCGAAACGTCCTTTGCGACACTCAGCCCAGTGTCGATCAGCTTTCCGGCACCTGCGCCACCAGGAACAAGGCTCGCGATCGATGATCCGATCGGCATGTTTTTCATGTCCGGCATGCCCGCGCAGCCGGCCAGCGCCAACGCGGCGCAGAGCATCAATGAGAGGGAAAGAAAATTCTTCATTTTTTCGCTCCTTGCTTGCCTGCTGCTTCAACCGCATCTTGCGCGAGATAGGCCACACTCCGGAAGCCGAGGCGACCCTGGGCGGCCAACGTCTGCGCCTGTGAACTGCTTGCCTGATAGCGCTTCAGCTTTTCAAGCTCTGCAGGATTGAGTTCGGCGCGCTCGACATCCTCTTTGGAGAATCCGCGAATGCCCACTGTCGCCGCCTGCTTGGATTGTCCACTTCGTTCGCGATCGCCCAACAACAATCTGTTCATCGACGCCATGAATCCGCCGCCCGAAGACTGTTGCTCGACCGCCACGCTGCTGCCGCCGCGAATGTGCATCATGCGCACATAGCCGGTTTTCGTGCCGACTTTTACCTGGTTCCAAGCACCGTCCCGCTTCAGCACTTGCACGGCGGTTTTTTCCGACAGGGACTGAATCAACATGGAGCTATCGGCAGGCCCAGCCCGAAGGTCGGTGACTCTATTCGTAAGGGTTGCCTCTTGTGCCATGACCGTCGGGCACAAGAATGCACCCCAGGCAATGACAAACATTGCGATGATTTTTTTCATACGCGTTCCATTTCCTTATTGGAATCGAACATGACGCGTGCGCGGCGGGAAGAATTATTGTGCAAATAGTTTCGCACAAACGGCGGCGCGATGGGGCGGTGATTATCGACGTTGATGATGATCAAAGTCTAGCACTGGTGCGGCGTTCGGAGGCTTTTCGCCATGAGCACCGCCCCCGTGCTGGAGTTTGTCGTTCGTAGGGTGGGTGGGGCAACGCGTTACGCAACAAATCGTTAACGTGTTGGGTATCGGCAAAGTGCGCCTCCACCCATCCTACAAAATCAGGAAATACCCAACCGTTGCCAAATCGTAGAGCAAAGTCCCGCTTGGTTGAGCGTGTAGAAATGCAACCCCGGCGCGCCACCCTCCAGCAACTTGACCGATAGATCGGTGACCACATCGAGCCCGAACGCACGGATAGATGCGGTGTCGTCGCCAAAGCCTTCCATCTTGCGGCGCACCCAGCGGGGAATTTCCGCGCCGCAGGCGTCCGAGAATCGCGCAAGCTGCGAAAAACTCGCGATCGGCATGATGCCGGGGACAATCGGAATATTGACCCCCATCGCTTGCACTTCATCGACAAAATGAAAGTACGCTTCCGGGTTATAAAAGTATTGCGTCATTGCCGAATTAGCGCCCGCGTCGACTTTGCGTTTGAAGTTTTTGAGGTCTTCCTGCGCGTTGCGCGCTTGCGGGTGGTACTCGGGATAGGCGGCGACTTCGATGTGAAAGTGGTCGCCGGTTTCCTCGCGAATGAAGGTGACGAGATCGGCCGCGTGACGGAACTCGCCGGCCACCGCCATGCCCGAGGGCAAATCGCCACGCAACGCGACGGTGTGCTTGATGCCCGCATCTTTATAGCGATGAATGACTGCGCGGATATTTTCGCGAGTCGAGCCGATGCAAGAGATGTGCGGCGCGGCGGCATGCCCGGCGGCGATGATATCCAGCACCGCATTGAGCGTGCCTTCCTGTGTGGAGCCGCCGGCCCCAAACGTCACCGAAAAAAACGCCGGGTGAAACTGCGCCAGTTGCTTCACCGTCTCGCGAAGTTTCGCGGCACCCTCCGGTGTTTTGGGCGGGAAAAACTCAAACGAAAATTTTCGTGACGTAGGGTTAACGAAATCATGTGAAGGGGAATTCACAAACAGTCCTTGAGTTTGTTCGACAACGGTGGAATATAGGTACGTTTTTGTTGCAGCATGATGCCGTAGATGCCGAATCCACGCTCGGCCAGTTCCCGGCGCAGGATGTCGTTTCGGATCAGGCTGACAAATTTTTCGCGCAGGGTCATAGTGTCAGCTCGTTCACGGCTTTGCGCCATGCCTTTTCAAGTTGTTGATCGAGCGTCACAAGCTCTAACTGCTGGGATATCGCTAGCCATAGGTATGCGGCATCATAACCACTAAGTCGGTAGCGTATAGCAGCGGCCAGTGTTTCCGGAAACGAAACGTACTCCGTCGAAATCTCGAGGGACTCGAACAGACGCCAAGCTTCGATGGCACCTTCGGCACTGATTGCACCCGCTCGCTGTTTTTTGGTGCAGATGTGCAGGAATTCATAGCGGATGATAGAAGGCGCGACAAAGGCCCGATTATCGAAATCAAGTGCGTTCAGTTCGGTTGCAACATCGCCAAAGACGACGGCGGCGGCGACCGATGCATCGACAACGCGACTCTTCCGATATTCAGGCGCACCGGTGGCGGTCGGCACCGCCATCATGCTGCCTTGCCAGCGCGATGTGCAGCACGGCGTTTCTTTGATCCCGGTTGAGCTGCCGGAGCGATTGGCTTTGTCGGCGGAACCGGCAGGCCAAGCAATTTCCGGGCGCGTGCCGCCGCGCCTTCGCTCTCCACTAAGCGCATTAGATGTTCGGTTCGTTCCTCGCGCATGTCGCGAATGAGTCGCACGGTGTCGTCCACATGCGCCGATGACAGGCAAAACGATTCTTGAAAAGCTCGCAATGCGGATGCCGTGTCGGGAGACCGTGTTTCGACGGGGCCGACGACATAGGGTCTGCGCGTTTGCTCGGCACCAGGCTGCGGCAATGCTTCATGAAGCATTGCCATTAACTCGCCTTGCAGCGAACGATGATTAGCCACGGCACGCTGGCGAAGTTTTTCGGCCAACGATTCAGGAACATTCTTGATCGATAAATTGACGCCCATAACCCACCTCCAAACTGGAACCAAGTGGTTTCAGTTTGGAGGCATTTTGGCTCTACGTCAATACCGATACGTGTCCGGCTTGTACGGCCCCTGCTTCGAGACATGAATGTAGGCAGCCTGCTGATCGGTCAACTCGGTCAATTGCGCGTTCAGCTTGCGCAATTGCAGCCGCGCGACTTTTTCATCCAGGTGTTTCGGCAATACATGGACTCCGACCGGATATTTCGCGGTATTCGAATACAACTCGATCTGCGCAATCGTCTGATTGGCAAATGACGAAGACATCACATACGAAGGATGACCCGTACCGCAACCGAGATTCACCAAGCGACCCTTGGCGAGCAAAATGATGCGCTTGCCGTCGGGGAAAATGATGTGATCGACTTGCGGCTTGATCTCGTCCCACTTATATTTTTCAATCGACGCGACATCGATTTCATTGTCAAAGTGGCCGATGTTGCAGACGATGGCCTGATCCTTCATCTTTGCCATGTGATCATGCGTGATGATGTGATAGTTGCCGGTGGCGGTGACGAAAATGTCGGCCTTGTCGACAGCGTAGTCCATGGTGACCACGCGATAGCCTTCCATCGCTGCTTGCAGCGCGCAAATCGGATCGACTTCCGTTACCCACACTTGCGCCGAGAGCGCGCGCAACGCTTGGGCGCTGCCTTTGCCGACGTCGCCATAGCCTGCGACCACGGCGACCTTGCCTGCGATCATCACGTCGGTCGCGCGTTTGATGGCATCGACCAGTGATTCGCGGCAGCCGTAGAGATTATCGAATTTCGATTTGGTGACACTATCGTTCACGTTAATCGCCGGGAAGGCGAGCTTGCCGTCTTTGTGCATCTGGTACAGGCGATGCACGCCGGTGGTGGTCTCTTCGGTGACGCCTTTGATCGCGTTCAATCGCACCGAATACCAATGTGGATCGGTCGCGAGTTTGGCTTTGATGGCCGCGAACAAGATGCGCTCTTCTTCGGCACCGGGATTGTTCAATACCGACTTGTCGGTTTCTGCGCGCGTGCCGAGATGCAACAGCAACGTGGCGTCACCGCCGTCGTCCAGAATCATGTTGGAGTAACCGCCGTCTTTCCAATCGAAAATGCGATGGGTGTAATCCCAATATTCTTCGAGCGTCTCACCTTTGACGGCGAACACCGGCGTGCCGCTCGCGGCGATCGCGGCGGCGGCGTGATCCTGCGTGGAAAAAATATTGCATGATGCCCAGCGCACTTCGGCACCGAGCGCTTCAAGCGTCTGGATCAACACGGCGGTCTGGATGGTCATGTGCAGTGAACCGGTGATGCGCGCGCCTTTCAGCGGGCGCGTCACGGCGAATTCCTCGCGGATCGCCATCAGGCCCGGCATTTCGGTTTCGGCGATTCTTATTTCCTTGTTGCCCCATTCGGCGAGCTTCAAGTCGGCGACGTGGTAATCACCGGCGATGATGTTTTGTGGTTTCAGTACAGCGTTCAT
>JANPBQ010000105.1:0-69746 GCA_031430555.1 Betaproteobacteria bacterium | reverse complement strand
GACCATATTGAACCCGAAGCGCTCGCCGACCGCCTGATGGCCGGTGAGCCGGATCTAGTGCTCGTTGACGTGCGGCCAGCGGCAGAGTTCGACACCTTTCACATTCGCGGCGCCATCAATGTGCCGCTTGCCGAATTGGCGAAAACGCTTCAACCGCACAAGAACCGAGGTCAGGTGGTTCTCTATTCCAACGGGATGACCCATCCCGCCCAGGCGCGCGATTCCCTGCAGCGGCAGGGGTATAGCAATGTCTACCTGCTGTCGGACGGCCTGGTCGGTTTCCGCGATCGTTGCCTCAAACCAGTCTCGTTACGCCATGAGCCGTTGACGACAATTGAGGCCGCGAGGGTCAACGCCTGGCGCACCTTCTTTGAGGCGTCTGCCGTTTCGGCTTCCGATGTTGCCACCGCGCCGGTACATGTCGCCATGCCTCGGGTAGTCGAGACCAATCAACTTGCGTCCATGATCGGCGCGCCGGGCATCAAGGTCATCGATCTGCGGCCCCAACCGGAATACAACACCGCGCACATTCCGGGCTCTATCAGCCTCAATCTCGAGAGTCTTCGCGGCAACATCGGCGGCGTGCCATCCATGCTCCTGCCACCCGCTATGCTCGCCGCCCAGTTCTCGCTAATGGGGCTTCGCGTCTCCGACGCCATCACCATCGTGTCCGGCGACAAGTTGTATGACACCACGTTGGTCGGCATGGCGTTCGAGCGGATGGGGCACATGAACTACGCCGTGATAAACGGCGGGTACGCCAAGTGGGCGCAGGAAGGCCGGCCCACCAACGCCGCCTTGCCAGGCGTAACCAATTCGAAATACCCGATCAAAACGAACGCCGATAACTTCACGGTGGATTTCCAGTCTGTAGTCGCCCAACTCGGCAAACCGGGCGTCGTGATCATCGACGTCCGGCCGACGGACTACTACACGGGCAAGAAATCCGACGAAGCTCGTGCCGGCCATATCCCAGGCGCGATCAGTCGCCCTTTCACGGAGGACCTGGTGACAGGTTCGAGCAAAGTCGTCTCGTTCAAGCCGACCGCAGCCTTGGCCGCAGCATATAGCCGAATCATTCCCTCCAAAGATACGATGGTCATCGTGCATTGCCGTACAGGACATCAGGCCAGCCAAACCTACTTTGTACTTAAGCGCCTGCTGGGGTATTCGAAAGTCCGCTGGTACGACGCTGGCTGGACGGAATGGGCTGCCCGTCCAGAACTTCCGATCGTGAGCGCAACGCAGGAGATCAAGAGCAAGTAATGAAATGCCTTTCGGAATACGGCCGGCATAACAAATCCGCCAACCATGGGCTTCTCCAGCCATTTCAGACAGGAAAGGCGCACTAAATGGCGATCTACGCTTTCGGGACAACAATACGCAGTCGATGGTTCCGACGACACCATGCGTAAACCCTTCGTGCCGCTGATACAAGTGCACGATCTCAAGCACGCATTGGCCAACAGCAGGTAGGAGCACCGCGCGAGCCGGCGACGAAGGATTGGGTGGCGCCGAGCACTGTCAGCCCGGCGGCGACAAAGCATGGTATTAACGATGCGGCGGTGTCGGGGTTGTAGAAGGCGACTGACTTGCCGTCGCGGTGATCGACGGCGATCTTGTGAGCGCTCTTGGCATTAGACTAATCATGGTTATGTTTGCCTCGGCCGTTATTAGTTATTCTTGTTCAATCATCGGCAGACTTCGCCATTTCCGAGCTTATCACTATGACCGGTTACGAGAAAACTGAGTGGGACTCGCGAGCTTCCGCTTTTGGCCGTTTGCGGCATTTCGCCGCTGAGGCGGAAATTGAAGAGTTGTCTACTTGAAAACATGATCATTGGACGAACGGGTTTACCAGTTCCACTCCTGTTCCCTGAAAGTCTTCCAGGTTTCTGGTTACAACTTTCAAATCGTAGATCAGCGCAATCGCGGCGATCTGTTTGTCAATCGGATGCTGGTGATTTGGTGACATTAAGCGCCCCCACACCTGGGCGCATTCTTCGTCGAAAGATAACACTCTATCGGCATAATCAGCCGCGACCAGATCAAGCCATTTCTCCAACCGCTTGGCTTGCGAAAGGTCGCCGCGATGTCTGATATTCTCAAGCCCGCGCCGAATTTCGCCGATGGTCTGCGCCGAAAGGTAGAGGTCGGCAGCGTCAACAGTCTTGAAAAATTTCTGGACGCCGGAGTTTGCCTTCACGCCCTTGCGAGCTTCGCTGATGACGTTTGTGTCGACCAAGTACACGCGCGGTTCTACCCGTTGCGAAAATTGAAATCGGCGTCTTCACCAACGTTCGGCATACTCGACAGAATCGCGGCAACAGACCGACGCTTCGGGCGCTGTAGGACGGATTTCAGAATTTCGCGATGTTCTGCTTCTGCACTTCTTCCGTGCGAAGCCGCTTGTTGCTTAAGCGCTAGTGCTATTTCTTCATCAACGTTGCGAACGACAAGATTGGTCGCCATATTGGCCTCCTATGTTGCAATCATTGATAGCAGTTTACGGCCAATTTGATTACATTGCAATCATCTTTGGGCACTGCTTTCGAAGTTCCGCTCTTGGCCGAAACGAGCCCGTAGATTTTAGGACAGGACATTTTGCGGAGAGCGGCACAAAAATCGACAATGGCCCAATTCATGTACGAATCCGCATGTGCCTGTTGCAGTAATTACATCCGTCCAGGAAAGCTCACGCTGCGGTGGCACTGATAAAACGTAGTGTCGTCAGGTATTCGAGCTTTCCGTCTGGCCCGCACTGTGACGAGACTGCAGAAAAAAAATCAAGTTCCACTTTGTGCCGAACCGCCTCACTCAAAAGATAGAGATCGTACATATCCAGAAACCAGCGCCAAAGCGCTTCCGGCGTCAACCGCTGGGCTATATGAATATCCTCAACAGAAAGTTGCTGGAATGCAGCCGAAAAAACCTCGGAGATGCCTTTGCGATCGCGAAAGCGACGGTCACCAAACCGGACCTCAGATAGGTGCGCCTGGCGAGGATGCCGCGAAACCGCTTCAAGATAGGCCGAAAGTGCAGGGGATTGTGGCGGCGGGGCACCAACGATGGCGGCGAGCGTGGCGCCGGTTTTCAGCACACGACGAATTTCCCGCACTACCTGCTCCGCATCGTCCATGAGCATGAGCGCCAAGTGGCAAAGGACATAGTCGAAGTGGTCATTTGAGAACGCCAGATACTGCGCCTTTGACTGTTGTAGAACGACGCGATCGCCAAGTTGCCTTCGAGCAACTGCCAGTTCGGAAAAGCTCATATCTATACCACTCAGCACAAGACTGGGTTGGGATCGCGAAGCAAGCAGTGAAAGCAGATACCCATCCCCGCATGCAAGATCGAGGACCTCAATGTTTGCCTTGGAATAGGGAACAACAGCGGCCAGAATTTCGTACGAGGATCGCAATTCCCGCTCGCGGAAAGTTACCGGCAGTTCGCCAAAGGCCTTTGACGTAAGGCCTGGGCGCGCGTCGTGAAAATCGGAAAGAAACGCCTCGACCGGCGACATCTTGGCTGGCATGGACGTCCTAACGTAACGGCAGAAAGGCTCTTTTCATTAGCGCATCGTGCCGAGTTTCAGTTGGGAGATCAAGCTGACAGACCGCTTCTGGCCGAAATCAGTCCTTTGATTCAAAGCCAGCTTAAGACCTAAAGCAGGCATTCAACCCCTTGTGGTCCTTCGAGTGTCACTAAAGCATCGTTCGCGCGACGGGTGGCGAGCTACCGCCGAAAATCAAAATCAGCGTTGCTTGTGGATCATGGCCTACTGTTTGTCCTTTAAAAACAAACTACCCATGGCCACAGCCAATTCCTCCTTTTGATAGGGCTTTTTTAAAAGCAACGCAACGCCGGCATCCTTTGCGCGCGATTCAAATCCGGCACCCACGAATCCACTCACAATCAGGATCGGAAGCGATGCATTCGCCTCGCGGATTTTTTGGCTGAGCTGGGTACCGGTCAATTCCGGCATCACCTCGTCGGTCATCAACGCGTCGAAGCTCGCAGGTGCGGCAAGATAGGCGGCTAGTGCCTCAACACTCGAGGTGAAACCCAACGGCTCATAGCCCAACTGCGCCAGCAAATCTTCGGCCAGTGCGACCATGGCTGGTTCATCATCGACCACCAGAATCGATTCCCCGTTGCCAAGGTGAATACTCGTTCGTGTGTCCAGTTCGGTCCCGGCCTGCACCGCGTATTCCGGGAGGTAGACGGTAAATTTGGTGCCTTTGCCGGGCGTCGACTGAACCTCAATTGCACCGCCGTGACTCAACACCACTCCGTGGACAATCGCCAAGCCCAAGCCGGTTCCCTTTTCCCGTGACTTGGTCGTGAAAAAGGGTTCGAATATTCGCGGCAGTACCTCCTGGCTGATTCCTACCCCTTGGTCTTCAATTTCCAAGGTTATGAATTTTCCACAGGCCAGCACACCACCCTGCAACACTCTTTCGACCGCGTTGTCGATAACGTTCAATGAAACCTTTAACTCCCCACCCGATGGCATCGCCTGAACTGCATTGCCTGACAGATTCATCACCAGTTGATAAAGATGGGTGGCGTTGCCCAGCACAAACAGGTTTCCCTCGGGTTTGGCCTCAGTGACTCTCACGTTTGCCGGCATGAAGCCCTTCAGCGTCGACATCACTTCCGCCACCAGCATCTTGATTTCAACCGGATGCACTTCGGCATGGTTCACCCGACTGAAGGTGAGAATTTGCGATACCAGCGCCTTGCCGCGTTCACCCGCCGAAGCGATGGTGTCCACATAGCGGCGGACATCCGTGCCGGGCGGCAGATGGGCTTGCGCCATTTCCGCATAACCCAGGATCGCACCGAGGATGTTGTTGAAATCGTGAGCGATGCCCCCGGCGAGCCCGCCGATAGCCTCCATTTTTGCCGAATGACGTAGTTGCTCTTCGAGAACCCGCTTCTCTTCGTCCATGCGCCGCTTCGCTGTCACATTTTTCATAAAGCCGATTACGCGCGTCTTGCGATGTGCCGGTTCCAACCAGCGTTCTTTCACGGGAACCGCATAGGCAGAAACGCCTAGCCACATCCATTCGCCGCCTTCAAAGCGCACGCGGTAATCCAGAGTTGCAGAGTTAATTAAGCCGCTGCTCAACTCGGCATACCGCGCCTTCACCCAATCGCGATCCTCGTCATGAATGAACGGCCACCAGTCATCGATGTTGGTAATGTCGCTCTCGGTTCGGCCCAGCACGTCCATGGTATTGCCCGACCAGAAGAGTTTCTGTGTTGCCGGCTCGGCTTCAAACACGAGCATGTCGCTTGCCTCAATGGCAAACTCAAGGCGCTTTCGCGCCACGTTACTATCCAGATGCGCCTGGCGGCGCTCCGCAGACACTGCGGCGGCGGTCAGGGCGATGAAGTCGGCCAACGCCAGCAGCGCTTGTAAATGCAGCAGCGCGGACGCGGTGTCGGGATATAGACGGGCCAACGGTCCGACCCCGCTTGCTGTATACCAAAACGTTTGCAGTGCCAGGATGGCCACAGAAATGACGGCCCCTGCCAGCCCGAATCGTATCGCCGCCCACAACATGAAAAATCCCGGGCCTATCAATGGTGTGGAAGAAAGGTTGAGCGAGACAACCGTCTGATAGGGAACGATGGCAAACATCAGGTGAGTTATAACAATCAGACCCGCCAGCATGCCCGTCGCCTCCCACAGTCGGCCGCTGGACAAATTTTCCCAATGAGACCGCCACTCGCATGACACGCAAACGACCAGTAACCCGACAACAAGCATCCCAAGCATGTCCGCGACATACCAACTTATCCAGACTGCCAGAAGTGCCTTCTGGTAAAAGAGGTTGTGTACGTAACTGGCGAGCAACGTCGCCAAGGCCATCACGCCAACAATTGACATGATGACGACCAGCACACTCTTGACGTTGTTGATGCGCGGTTGCACACCGAGCAGTGAAATGACCATCCATGCGACAACCGCGGGCTCGAGGACATTAAATAACGCGTAGAGCAAATTTTGTAGCGGCGGCGCGTTACTCGTTACAAGGTTGCCCACAAACGCGCAAAGCAGGTAAAGGGGCCAGAAACGGACACGGGTACACAACAGCACGCCCAGCGCCAAGCCGTCGGCAGGCCAAATATATGAATAGCCACCGGCAAGCGCCGCTAGTGTGCCGCTGTAAGAAGCCAGCGCCCAATAGGCAATCCCCATCAGTAACGCACCGAGCAAATGCCGATGGTTCTGTTTCATTCCGATGAGGAATTTAGAAAAATTGATGCGCATGTGTACCCGTCAGGTTTACATCGTTTCGGTGGAAAATTGGGGGGGTGGGGCGGGAGGGGTGAAGTTATCACGGCCTGAATTACCGTGGGGGCTGGTCAATGCAGCGCATGTTGTCGATCCGTAGAGCGTTCAGCATATGCGCTGCGATCTCCTCGATCGGTGCAACACAATCCACATGCCCCGCTTCGATCGCTACCCTGGGCATGCCGAACACCACAGAGGAGTCGCGGTCTTGCGCAATCGTGAAGGCACCTGCTCGTTTGAGCGCGCCCATGCCATCGGCACCGTCTCGCCCCATTCCGGTCAGCAACGCGCCGGCCGCATGCGGTCCCACTTGCGAGGCCACTGAATGGAACAGCACGTCCACGGAGGGGCGGTGACGATTGACCGGATCCTCCTGGCTAGTACAAAACTGCAGGTGGTTGCCCAGTTTAATTACCGTGACGTGCCAATTTCCCGGCGCGATGTAGGCATGCCCTGCACACAGGCGTTCGCCATCGGCCGCCTCAGTGACCTTAAGCGCACAGATGTTGTTGAGGCTGCTGGCGAACATGCGCGTGAACATCTCTGGCATGTGCTGAACGATGATGACGGGCGGCGAGTTCGACGGTAAACGCACCAGCACTTCCTTGAGTGCCTCGGTGCCGCCAGTGGACGCGCCGATGGCAATGACCGCAAGTGGCGGGAACGCCATCGCTGCCGGCCCCGCCGGCGGGGGCATGGCATGCGGTCGCTTCAGTCGTGCTGAAACCGATGCGCGCAGTTTTTCGCACAACTCGGCACCAAACTCGGCAAAACCCGTGCGCTCATTACCCTTGGGCTTGGCGACGAAGTCGACCGCGCCCAGCTCCAGCGCGCGCAGCGTGATGCTGGCGTTGGATTCCGTCAGCGATGACACCATCACCACCGGCATCGGCCGCAGGCGCATCAATTTCTCAAGAAACGTGATTCCGTCCATGCGTGGCATTTCCACATCCAGCGTGATCACATCGGGTTTGAGTGTCTTGATCATTTCGCGCGCCTCGAATGGATCGCGCGCCACACCGGCAATTTTCAGGTCGGCCTCATCGTCAATGAGCGCCGCGAGCAGGCGCTGCATGATGGGCGAATCGTCGACGATCAGCACGCGGATGGCCATGCAACCTCTTTCTAGATGATGACATCAACGCATACGGCAACGATCTGCGCGCCATGGCTGAACCCGAGGCAAAAGGTCACGCCATGCCTGGCAGAGTCGAATGCGCTGGTTAACCTATAAGGCATTGTAAACTTGACTCGGCCGGGATCATTCAGCGCCACGTTTGCAAGACGCCTGGCCTGCGCGCCGGTGCGGTAAATTGAGGGGCCAATTGCCCGATTTGCCCGATTCGCCGGCTTGTCCCGACCGTGGTGATCAAAGTTTGCTGAGAGCAACTCTCCATCCGCCGACAGCAGTCGACAACATTCCGTTCCTGGGAGACTTTGCAATAACTGAACCGCCTCCGAAAACGATGCACCTGTCTCGATCGCCATTGATGCCGCGATCAGCGCCTCGCAATGTGGATCCCAATCCTTCAACTGCTGCGACGGTGAAGCGGTGGATTCAAGGCAATCCATCTGGCTCTTTGGCACCAACTCGGCCAGACGATGTTTCGCTTTTTCATCCGGCAGCCGATTTGTCTCCGGTTTACCGAAAAAATAACCTTGCAGAAAATCCGCATTTGTTTCGAGGGCCGCCAGCGCCTCGTGACGCTCCTCCACGCCCTCCAGTACTACCCGCGCGCCGCAGTCGTGCATCATATTGACGATGTTCTTAAGCACCCTTAGCGCGTGATCGTCCTCGGCTGCAGCAACCATCAGTGAGCGATCCAGCTTGACGATGTCGGGTCTGAGGCGCCAGACACGCCGCACGTCCGAGGCGCCCGCACCAAAATCGTCAATGGCAACACTACAGCCTATTGTCTTGTACAAATTTACCGCGTCGACGAGGCGGACTTCATGAGTGGCCGCGTTCTCGGTGATCTCGACGACAATATTTTTTGGCGCGAGACCGAAGTGGGCAATGAGCGAGGTAAATACCTCCGCAAACCGCGGGTCGTGAATCGCAGCATTCGGGGAAACATTGATAAACAACAGTCCGGAATTGTCGCCGAGAGTTCGCAGGTTTCGCATATGCAATGCGCGTAACAGCCAATCCAGATAAAGCTTCTCTGATTCCTCGACCGCTGCCTCGAAGACCATTGGCGGGGTCACGCGTCGACCGGAGACATCATTCGCACGCACCAATCCCTCATAGCCGATGACCCGCTGTTCGGCAACGCCGACGATTGGCTGAAACGAGCTTGAAAGCGATAGTGCGTTCCATCGGCATGTGGCCGGACCTGACACCATCGGTATCGCCTGAATTATTGCCGCCAACGACCTGTGCGAATTAAATTCCCTCCATGCTTGGGCAGAGGCAATTTCGCGGTGGGCACCGACCGCAGGATTGGTATCAAGGGAATGCATATCAGGCGGCCATGGCATGGGGGTTCATCGATTCCGCCGACGCCGAAGCGAGATGACCGAGTGCCAGCTTGGCAATCAGGCCAAGCGGCGCCACCTCGACCGCCGCGTTTAGTTCGGCGGCTGCGCGCGGCATGCCAAACACCATGCTGGTAGATTCGTCCTGAGCGATGGTGTGAGCCCCTGCCTCGCGCATCGCCAGCAGGCCTTCGGCGCCATCCGATCCCATCCCGGTCAGGACAACGCCGATGGCGTCCGGACCTGCTTCTCTCGCAGCCGAGTTGAAAAGCATATCGACTGACGGCCGCTGCGCATTACTTTCCAGCCGGATGCCGAATCCGCGCGCGCCATAACGCTGTACTGTCATGCACGAATCGCCGGGTGCGATGTAAATATGGCCTGGCAATGTCGGCTCACCATCCTGCGGCACCTTTACACGGGCCTTGCACAGCGTGTCGAGTCGTGCGGCAAAGTGGCGGGTGAACGCCACCGGCATGTGCAGCGAGACCAGTATCGGTGGACAGTTCGCCGGCATCGGCGCAAGCAGTTCGCGAATTGCCTCAGCGCCGCCGGTCGATGCACCGATAACGATGACCTTGCTACGGCCGATGGTGTCATTAGCGAGCGCCGGCAACACTACTTCCGCGTCTGGCGCCTTCATTGCATCGAGGCGCTGGACACTTTCACGCGCGGCATAGGCGCCGCGAATAGTGGCTGTAATGGTGCGTGCGTAGTCTTCGTTGGTATTTCCGGACCCCAACAGGGGTTTACCTACGAAATCAATTGCCCCAAGTGACAATGCGCGAAAGGCAATTTCCGACCCCTCCTGCGTATGCGAAGACAGCATCACCACCGGCATCGGCCGGACCCGCATCAGACGCTTCAGGAAAGACAGTCCGTTCATGTGCGGCATTTCGATGTCAAGCGTCAAAACGTCAGGATTCAGTTGGCGGATCATCTCGCGCGCGACCAGTGGATCGGGCGCCGAACCCACCACCATCATGTCGGGCTGCTCGTTGACAATCTCAGAAATGATGCAGCGGATGACACTCGAATCATCGATGACAAGGACCTTGATTTTCATTTGAATATTTCGATATCGCCGCCCTGGGGCAGCGTGTTGATAATCCGCGTGTACGAAAGTTCGCGGTCAAGGATGGTGCGGTTGTGGAGGCTTTTTATCATCCGCACCATGACGCGGCCGGTACGCGGAAAGAAGTACACCTTCCGCGGCTCAGTACCCATCAGGTCTTCAGCAGATACCTGGATCTTTTCCCTGTTCAGGAAATCGGTGACAAAGGTTGCATTCGATTCCCCGATATTTATCGTCGTGAAATCCCTGATCACCGCGCCGCCGCCGAACACTTTGGCCTCCAGGAAAGCACGGCGTGCGCCCATCGACAACAGTTGGTTGATGAGTACTTCCATCGCATACGCGCCGTAGCGCGCCGAGCGCGAATCCGGTTGGCGGTTGTCGTCACGCGGCAACATGAAATGGTTCATGCCGCCAACTCCCGAGACCCGATCGCGAATGCAGGCAGCCACGCACGACCCCAACACCGTGACCAGCGCGATATCGCGGTCGGTGGCGTAAAACTCACCGGGAAGGATCTTGATGGCCTCGCAGTAAAAGCCGCTATCAAAATAGGCATCGGGCGGGCGTGGTTTTGACGCCCGCCTGGTTTGGCTGCCGCTCATCGGTGCGCCCCCGATGCTTTGCGGTAAATGGTATTGCCATGACTGCAATAAATATCGCCGGTAACCAAAGTGATGTTTTCCGAATGGCCTGCAAACAACAGTCCATCTGGAGAAAGCTTCTCCGCAAATCCATGCAATACCTGGACCTGCGTTGACTTGGAAAAATAAATCATGACGTTGCGGCAGAAAATCGCACTGAGCCGGCCGGGAACGTCCCAGGAGGAATCGCTTAAATTGATGTGACGGAAATCCACACATCCGCGAATCTCCGGGCGCACAATTGCCAGCCCCTCGTTCTTGCCGCTGCCGCACAGGAAATTTCGCTTGATCTGGGCGGGCGCCAGGCCCGACAATTTTGCGAGCGGATACACGCCGCGCTCGGCGAATGCCAGTGCTTCGGAATCAATATCGGAGGCGATGATGCGAATCGGCGGCCACGCTGGCCCAAATGCCTCCCTCAACACGATTGCCATCGAGTAAGGCTCCTGCCCGGTGGAGCAGCCGGCGCTCCAAATGGTTGCCGTATTACCACTTGCCGCTATCCGCGCCACATGTTCAAACAGCGCAGGAAAGTGATACGACTCGCGAAAGAAACTCGTCAAGTTGGTGGTCAACGCATTGATAAAATACGACCGTTCAGTCGAATTTTCCTCGGCAACGCGATCCAGATACGCCGAATAATTTTCCAGCCCGCTTGCACGAAGGCGCTTTGACAAACGTGACGCAACCATCACTTTTTTGCTATCACTCAATGAAATGCCGGCGAAGCCATATATCAGGCTCTTCGCGCGTTGAAAGTCGGCCGCACTTAAGGTTGCACAGCTCCAGTTCATCGAGCTGCCCGGAACAGACACCTGAACGCCGGCGTTCACGGACGGTTCAGGGAAATTTCTTTCCCTCTCCAGGTAGTAAGAATTTTCTTTGCGCTAGTCCAGAAATCCAATGCCGCTTCGGCACCGACCACATCATGCAGCGTACGCGATAGGTCCTTTGCGCCAGTAGCGAGTTCGCGCCATGAGCGCGCCTCGAGCAGCGGAGCTGAATATTGCTGGAGCTCGTGACCATGCAGTCTTTCAAGCAGACGCAGCAATTGCATCCTGGCACAGACGATAGCCGGAATGATCGATTTGCTCTCACTGATGCCCGCAGGTGTTATCGCGCCGCTCATCGACCGCACGCAAGGCCTTACGCTACTGTCCTTGCCATCGATGGCTTCCACCAGGCCAAGCCGGTGTAGTTCCGTGAGCTGCGATTCCAACAGGGGCCGCAAGTCGCCGGCGCGTGCCAATATCTTTAGTGTGGACTGGACGCCATCGATCAGGAACAAAACCGAGCGCAACTTGGGCGTGATATCCGAGGCGTGGCTACGCATTTTGCGCGTGCCGTCGGCGGTTCTCACCAGCACACAATCATCAGGCGGTGCCATGCGCGCCATGCTTCACCATTCGTGAGACTGCCTGCCGGTGAGCCGCATTCAAGATGTTGCTCGCATTCATTTCACAAATTCCGTGCGGGGCTTCATGACCCACGCCGTCTTTAGCAGAGTCACTAGTCGTTCTGGGTCGAAAGGCTTGACCATCCACGCAGTGGCTCCTGCTTCACGACCCTTTTGTTTCATTTCCGCCGAGGCTTCGGTGGTTAGGATAATGATCGGTATTTCCCGGTATTCAGGCATGCCGCGCAGGTTGCGCACCAGCGACAAACCGTCGACTCTGGGCATGTTTTGGTCAGTAAGGACCACATCGACGTGCTGCGTCCGGGCAATTGCCAGTGCGCTTTCGCCGTCATCAGCTTCCACCACGGTATAGCCGGCACTGCGCAAGACAAAGGCGACCATTTCTCGCATGGAAGGGGAATCATCGACCGCTAGTATCGTGAGGGACACTTGTTTCCTTAAATTTTCTGAGAGTTCAAAACATCTGGTTAGAACCGCGCTCGTGACATTGAGCGGTTACCGCCCGGTACTTTGTGAAAACAGCCCGTCTTGCCGTACTAGCCTCTTGGCCTCTGGTATTGCGCAGAACCGCAGGCAACTGGTGACGTGCGCCGGCCGCTGGGTGCGAAGATCTGATCCTGAAAACGCAACCCCGCCTTTTCACGACCGCCAATTTGACCGCCGGGCGCCGAACCATCCCGGCGTGCAGGCTAGGCCAATTCGGCCTTCGGTTCGACCAGCGCCATGTCAGCGCTGGCCATCAGGTCTTCGATGTCCATGAGGATAAGCATCCGTTCCTGTACCGTCGCCAGCCCGCGAATAAATGAAGCTTGGATACGCGAATTGAACTTAGGCGCCGGGTGGATTTCATCCTGCTTCAGCGGCACGACATCCGACACGCTGTCGACGACAATGCCCACTACCCGGTTGGCGACTTTAAGAATGATCACCACGGTGAGACTGTTGTACTGTGGCGCCGCCAGGCCGAACTTAATGCGCATATCGACGATCGGAACGATCACGCCGCGCAGGTTGATAACGCCGCAGATGAAGGCCGGGGTATTGGCGATACGCGTCGGTTTTTCATAGGCGCGAATTTCGCGTACGGCCAGGATGTCGATGCCGTACTCCTCTTCTCCCAGTTGAAAGGAAAGAAACTCCTTCACGTCGCCGCTTTTACTGCCATCGAGTATTTCCATCATTCCCATGTTGACAATTCCTGGTTGTTATGTGGTTGGAGGAGTATGTGTGGAACTGGGCGCACTAGAACTCCTTCCAGTCTTCGTTTGCATAACTATTCGCCCCGTTGGGGGTCGCGAGTTGCGCCCTGGCGGAAATTTTCTGGCCAGACCGTGCATTCTGCTGACGTGCGCGTGGCAGTGTGTTGGCCTGCCGGGTTGTCGGCGCTGCGGGTAACGTGTGCTGCGAATGCTCAGCGAGCTTGAACGCCGCTACCGTTTCCACCAGGCGCGTGGCCTGATGCTTCAGGCTCTCAGATGCCGCTGCCGACTCTTCAACCAATGCTGCGTTCTGCTGCGTTACGCGCTCAAGTTCTGTCACCGCCGTATTCACCTGGCTGATGCCCGAGCTTTGCTCGTTGGTCGCCGTCGCGATCTCGCCGATGATGTCCGATACCCGCTTCACGCTGCGAACGACTTCCTGCATCGTCCTCCCCGCTTCATCGACCAACTTTGAGCCGGATTCCACGGTCTCGACCGAATCGGTGATGAGGCCCTTGATTTCCTTGGCGGCGGAAGCCGAACGCTGGGCCAGGCTGCGCACTTCAGAGGCAACTACGGCAAAGCCGCGTCCCTGTTCGCCAGCACGGGCTGCTTCAACTGCAGCGTTCAAGGCAAGGATGTTGGTCTGGAAGGCGATGCCGTCGATAACGCCGATGATCTCGGAGATTTTCTTGCTGCTGCCCTGGATGTTGTCCATGGTCATTACCACCTGATTAACCACGTCGCCGCCGCGATTGGCGATTTCGGAGGCAGATATCGCGAGTCTGTCGGCTTCCTTGGCGTTTTCAGCGTTCTGGTTAACCGTTGACGTCAGCTCTTCGATCGAGGCTGCGGTCTCTTCGATGCTCGAGGCCTGCTCTTCGGTCCGGCTCGACAGGTCAACGTTGCCCGCCGCAATCTGCGTCGAGGCCGTTGTTACCGTCTCAGCACCAATACGCACTTCTTCAACCAGGGCCGAAAGGGACTCCGTCATGCGCTTCAATGCTTGTAACAGGCGCCCGGTTTCATCGTTGGCGGTGGCCTCTATCCTGACGGTCAGGTCGCCGTCAGCAACGCGCTGGGCGATTTCAGTGGCCTTTTGCAGGGGAACGACAATGCTGCGCATCGTGACCCAACCGAGTGCCAGGCTGCCGACGATGGCCAGCGCTGCGACTACGCATAACCAGGCAATCAGGAACACCCGTTCATCGTGGGCCCCGGTGGCCAATTCTTTCTCCAAAACGTCGCCGCGCGCACGAACTTCCTTCACGATGTCATCGATATGATCGGTGGCCGCCCGGTCCAAGCCGCGGACGAGGTTATCCACAGTCTCTGTGCGCAGGGGATCGGCGGGGTTGTACTGCTTCAAGGCCTCAATGTATTTTCTGTTGAGCACTTCATGTTCGCTTACTGCCTTGTCGACGCTTTGTGTCGTCAGCCCGATTTCTTTCAGTACCGGGGCAAGCTCTTTAAGGTCACCGCTTACTGCGCGGGAGGCATTTTCAAATGCCCTGTTGTGTTTTTCGAAATCCTTGTCGATGCCGCCACGAATCAGGATGTTTTTCCATTCCTGCACTTGTACTTTGAAATCGAGCTGCGATTTACGGGTCAAATCTACGGCTTGCTCTATGTCATTCGATGTTTTTAAAGCTACCGCAAGGCGGTCACCTGAACGCACCAGCGCATACCAGTTATAGGCTACGGTGCCAAGAAGTGCGACACTCAGTAAGCAAAGCAAAGCGATAAGTCTGGTTCTGACACTCAAATCTCGGAACTTCATTTCGGACTCCTTATTAAGGCGTATTGACGGGGGCTCTTGAAAAATTCGGGCAATGGCTGTCGAAACGGTCATGAGCAATTCGTGGTTCGCTGTGGCCCCATCCGCGCGACTTCGAACGATGCTTACCGTCCATTGCCGGGGTGAAAGCGGATGAGCGACACTGCTAACTGAGCGACAGTTTGTCGGCGTTCGGTTATTCAACCGTTAACGGAAAATGGCCATTTATTACAGCCGTAACTTTCAAAAACCGGGCTAAAAGCAGCCTATGCAGGCCACACTTAAATCTTCGCGAAGACCGTTCGGGAACTGGAAATATGCTACTTTCCCCGGTGAGAAAGCAGTCATTAAAGGGCGTGGAATGCAAGTCAATGGAAGGCCGAGAATTGCTTAAGCGCATCCTGGCAGTGGATGACGATCCCACCATCCGCGCGATGCTGCGCGATTACTTGTCCAAACAAGAATACGAGGTGGTTGCCGCAAGCGAAGGCCGGGCGATGAATCGTCTGCTGGAGACGGACCAATTCGACCTGGTCATCCTGGACGTCAAGATGCCGGGCGAAGATGGTTTCGTCCTCGCGCGCGAATTGCGCTCCCGCTCAGACCTGCCCATCATCATGCTTACCGGCCAGGGCGACGAGGTAGACCGAATTTTGGGGCTCGAGCTCGGTGCCGATGATTACCTTACCAAGCCTTTCAGCCCGCGTGAACTGCTGGCGCGCATCCGCGCGGTACTGCGCCGCCATGAGCTCGCCGCGGTTGTCGGCCCTTCCGAGGAAGCGCCCTTGCGAATTGGCCCACGCCGCGAACCGCGTGCCTATGGATTCGGCGGATGGGAACTGAATACCGCGACGCGACGATTGACTTCGCCGACGACAGAAGTAGTGGAACTCACCAATGCCGAATATTCATTGCTAGCGACGTTCATGCGCACTCCGCGCACCGTCCTGTCACGTGACCAGTTGATCGGCGCCACCCATACGCACGCCGATGTATACGACCGCTCCATCGATGTGCTGATCCTGCGGCTGCGGAGAAAGATCGAAGTTCGCCCCAATGCGCCCCTATATATCCGCACTGAAAGAAGCGTGGGTTATTTCTTCGACGCAGATGTGACGCTCATTCGATAACATGTCTCCTACCGGCGGAATTAGTTTTTGGATACGCCCAGCACCAGAGCATGGGCTTTGTAACCATTAGTCTGGTTCTTTTTCTCAATTTCGAATGACTGCTTTCGAGAGAATTGGACTGCACCTCTGACTGTCGGCTATTGGCCGAAAGCGGAACTTCAATTCCACGTCCACCTACGGCCAAATCGCACTTTCGGGACCAACTTTGTCCATAAAAAACACATTCGATTATTCCAGTTTTAGTTTCAAGCGCTAAATAAGCCCTACGGCAACGCCAGCCGATAACCCACGCCAATTTCAGTCAGCAAAAATTCCGGCTGTGCGGCGTCATCTTCCAGCTTCTGCCGTAGCCTCTGCATCGCAACGCGCGCGTAGTGGGATTGTTCGGCAAAGGCCGGGCCCCACACCTCGCTCACCAGTTGTCGATACGTCATTACGCGTCCAGCATTGACGACGAGGCAACCCAGCAGCCGGAACTCGATCGGCGTGAGGTGTACCGGCTCGCCGCGTTTCCTGACCGCATGCCCCGCCAGGTCCACGTCCACATTGCCCATTGTCAGCAGCGGTGCCGATTGTCCCGGGCTGCGCAATGATCGCCGCAACAGCGCCCGCACTCTTGCCAGCATTTCGCCCACACTGAACGGCTTGGTCAGGTAGTCGTCGGCACCGGCGTCCAGCGCGGCAATCTTTTGCGCTTCGCCACCGCGCGCCGACAGTACCAGCACTGGTACCTGCGTCCAGATGCGCAACGCGCGGACGAAATCGGTGCCGTCGCCGTCCGGCAGGCCTAGATCAACAATCACCAGATCCGGCTTGCGCATGCCGGCTTCAATTGCGCCGCGCTGACAGGTATCGGCTTCGAAGACCTGCATCTCTTCGGCGACCAGCGCGTGGTGGACAAATCGGCGGATTTCCGGCTCGTCCTCCACAATCAACACGATGCTTTTGCGACTCATGACGCCGGCGACTCCGGTTCCGGGAGTGGCGGATTGCCGCGTGGCAACGTGAATACAAAATCAGCGCCGCCTGAGGGCAGATTCTCCACCCAGATGCGTCCGCCATGGGCGTCGATCACGGTGCGACAGATCGCCAGTCCCAATCCGAGCCCCGGTACGGCGCCAGCGGGGTTGGCGCGCACGAACTTGCCGAAAATGGCAGCCTCCTGTCCCGGCGGAACGCCGGGGCCGGTGTCGGTGACATCGATGCGCAGGTGGGTTTGATCCAGGCGCGCGCGGATGCCGATGGTGCCGCCCGGTCGCGTATAGTTCGCGGCGTTTTCAAGCAGATTCACGAATACGCGTTCAATCAGCGTGGCATCACATTCGATCAGCGGCAGGTCCGGCGGCAAGCGTACGTCCATGCGATGCGTCGATAGCGCCGGTGCGCGCGCCTTGAGGGCGGAGCCGATGATTTCTTCCAGCGATTGCCATTCCCTGCGCAAGTGCACCGCACCCGACTCCAGCCGCGCCATGTCGAGAATATTCTCGACCAGCTCATTGGTGTGCCGCGCCTGATATTGTGGAAGACATTCCGACCGTCCCGAAAGAGGACTACATCTGGATCGAGGACATGGGCCATGGCTTCTGGCGCATCAAGGGCCACTACGGCTTCAAGGAAACACCGGACGTTCCGCAGTTGCTGGCAGATTGTGCTCGCCAAAATCTGCATTTCGATTTGATGCAGACGTCGTTTTTTCTCAATCGCGAGACAATTGTGCTGGCACCTTCCAGCGGCATCGCCCGGTGGCGCGGACATCTCTTTATCTGGATGTCGCACCTGGCGACCAGGGCGTCAGACTATTATCGTATTCCGTCGAATCGCGTTATCGAACTTGGCACACAGGTTCAAATATAGGGTTGCCGTGTTCAGGTTTGACTGTCAAGGATTGTCACGCTGCGGATCTGCCCCACTGCCCTCCGTTCCTGGCTTGGCCGCGCGCTGATCAAGCAGCCATTGAATCACCGCATCCGCCCGCAAGGGTCGCGAGACGTGGTATCCCTGCGCATAGTCGCAGCCATAGTTTTTCAGGGCGCCGAGCTCGATGCCGGTCTCGACACCCTCCGCCACGACAATCATGCCGAGGCGGTGGCCGAGTTCGATCGTGGAATGTACGATCGCCGCACTCTGCGCGTCCTGGCTCATACCGGATACAAACGCGCGATCGATCTTTAATTCGTCGAGCGACAAGTCCTTGATGTAGGCGAGCGATGAATAGCCGGTGCCGTAGTCATCCATCGACAGTTTGATGCCCAGCCGGTGCAGCGCGGCCAGCGTTTCGGTGGCATGGGCGGGGTCTTCCATCAACGCGCTTTCGGTTAGCTCTGCGCAGATCAATTCGGGTGCCACGTCGTACTGGGCAAGTTTTGCCGCGATGTAGGACACAAGCTCCTTGTCGAGCAAATCTCGCGCGGAAATGTTGATGGAAATCCGCAGCGGATGTCCGGCAGCGATCCACCGGCTGCATTGCGCGATTGCCGCATCGATAACCCAGCGCGTGATCATGCGGATGTTGCCGGTCTGCTCCGCGAAAGGAATGAAATCGGCCGGCGAGACGTTGCCGCGCGTCGGGTGTTCCCAGCGGATCAGGGCTTCCATGCCGGTCGCGGTGCCGGTCGCAAAATTCAACTTAGGTTGATAGTGCAGCACCAGCTCGTTCTGGTCGATGGCCCGGCGCAGTTCACCGAGCAGGGTCAATTGATCCTGCCGGCCTTCGTCGAGCTTCGGATCGTAAGTGGCGAATCCACTTTTCGCGCGTTTCGCCGCGTACATCGCGATGTCAGCGCGGCGCAGCAATGCGTTCGCATCTTCACCGTGTTCGGGGTAGTAGACGATGCCGATGCTGGTACCGACGTCGATCGGTTGGCCTTCCGCCATGATCGGCGCTTCCAGCGAATGCAATACTTTATTCGCCACCGCGCTGGCACGCTCCGGCTCACCGGAGGCAAGCAGGATCGCGAATTCGTCGCCACCGAGGCGCGCCACGCTATCGGATTCGCGCAGCAATTGGCGCAACCGCACCGCGACTTCCGCCAGCACCAAGTCACCCACCGGGTGACCGAGTGTGTCGTTGACGTGCTTGAAGCGGTCGAGATCGAGCATCATCACGCAAAGCGGATGTCCATGGCGTCGCGCCACCAGCAACGCTTGCGATAGCCGATCGTGAAACATGGCGCGGTTGGGCAAGCCGGTGAGATTGTCTTCGAACGCGAGGCGCAAATTCTCTTTTTCGCGGCTGGCGATGCCGTCGAGCATGTGATTGAAGGTCGAGGCGAGGGCACCGATTTCACCCTTGTGCGCATCATTGACCTTCTGCGTATAGTCGCCCTCCTGAATACGCCGCGCGGCGCCGGCGAGCGCGTTGATCGGCCGCGTGATATTTCCCGCGATCAGAATACTGCCGATCACCGACAGCATCAGCGCCACCACCGCCAATATCAGAATGGCACTGCTGATTCGTTGAAACGGCGCGATGCCCTCCGCCAGCGAGCGTTGCAGCACCGCGACGATCTTGGTGTCGCCCTGCTCTTCGATCGGGGCGAGCCGGACGGCGTAGATTTTGTTCGCCAGATGCAAATCGGTCTTGGGATCGTTGGCGACGCCGCCGATTTCCGGCAACAGACTCTGACGCATATCGGCCGACAACGTCGATGCATGGACGCGCCATTCGCCGCCTTCGCGCCGACTGAGGAATGAAACATCGAGGACGGCGAGGTTCTTCAGATCCTCCGCGGTTTTGTCGTCGATCGCGAAACCGACGCCCACCCACGCGATGGTGGTCGGCGCGTTGACGGGAACTACCACCAACTGGTAGAGCCCGCCATCGATCGTGACAATGCCGGACGCCTTGCCGTCGGCTTCGGCGGCGCGGATGAGATGCAAAAAGCGGAACGGCTGCGGCAGTGAATCCGTATGCAAGGTATCGACCAAGACCATCTTGTCGAGCGAGATCAGCAACATCACGCTTGCCGACGCGCGCGCGCCGTGATTGGCCAGCGCCGACAGGATGGTCGCGCGGTCATTGCTTGCCACCGCCTGCCGGAAACCGAATTCAGCCGCCAGCAAACCGGCGGTTTGCTCAAGCTGCGCGCGCTGCTGGTTGAGCAAACGCAGAAAAATCCGCTCGCCGACGCCCAGTTCCTGCGCAATGGTTTCCTTGGCGATCTGCGTATTGGCCCTATCGACGACAAAGAACGCCAGACCTTGCACCAGCACCAGCAATGCGGCAAAAAACACCACAATGCGGGTATGCAGGCTGTGAATCGAGAAACTCACTTGGCGTCCGTCGGTTTGCGGCCCGGGAATATCATTTGTACTTGACCGCATCGAGCGGTGGTTTAAAGCGTTTCTTCTGCGACGCGACATCCAGTGCAAACGTCATAGCCGCATTCTCGCGACCCTCGACCTTGAGAGATTTTGCGCCGATGGCGGCGCGCTGCGTCGGGTGCCATGCGCCCACCTCGAATTCGCCGGTCACCATGTCGCTGATCACGGCGCGTCCGTCGGCACCGGTCTTGCCGTAGTAAGGGGTATCGACGATTTGAATGTAGCCCAGCATCCAATCGTGGATATTGCAGCCGAGCGTCACCAGCCCGGGCTTGTCGAACAACACGCCGCGCGGTGAATCTCCGGAATAGAGCTTGATTTCGAAACTCTTTGCCGGCGAAAACGAGTACACGTGATGCAGCAAGGGATCACGGTTGGGAAAATTCACTTGCGTACCGGTCTGCACCACGGTCACATAGGGGGTGAATTCGCGATCCTTTTGTTCAATCGCGACCGCGCGCGGCGTGCGTGGCGGCACGCGGGTTCCCGGCTTGGCCACGGCCGAGACCACGGCATCGACCACGGGAAGCCCTGCAAGGTCATTGACGCTGACCGTGAGGGTGGCGCCGATTGCTGGCATTGCGGCGAGGCAGATGAGGGACGCGATGAAATTGCCTCGACGCCGCCGAATCCGACGCCATTCGATTATCATTCCACCGAGCGTCATTTTGTGTCCGTCGCTTTCATTGAAGACCCACGATAGTGCATTCTAACTGTACCGTGCATCTGGACGCGGATCGCGGCGGCAGGATTCATTGATTGGCGTCACGACTTTGTTGCGTGATTTTTCTCGAACGGGATACAAATTTGTCGACGCAGAATATGCAAATCGCCGCGCAACACCGCCCGCATCGCTTCATTTTGCGGGCAGCAGCGGCGTTGCTGCTGGCCACAGCATCGCTTACCGCCCGCGCCCAAGCCGGCGATGGGCTTGCCGGCAATGCAATGCCGCCGCTGGCGCTCAAGCTGAGTGATGCCATCGCCAATGGACATTTGCTGCTGGAAATCAGGCCGCGTCATGCGCGGATCACCGAAACCGCCAAGCGCGAAAAAACCGACGTGTGGACAATGCGCACCTCGCTCGGTTGGCAGACTGCGCCGATTCACGATGTGCGTGTGACGGCAGAATACCTTCATGTTGGTTTTCTGGGTGCTTCGGGCAACGTGAATACCGATCCCGCCAGGATTTTCTCTTCGGCGTATCCCTTGCTGCCCGATCCGCCGCACAGCGGGGTCAAACAGTTGTTTGCCGATTACAGCGGAATCCCCTCGACACGGGTGAAACTCGGCCGCCAAATATTGCGCATCGACGACGAGCGATTCATCAGCGATGTCGATTTCCGGCAAACACCACAGGTGTTCGACGGTGTCACGGTCGTCAGTACCGCGTTGCCGGAAACGAGTATCCAATTGGGGGAATACCGGCGGGTCCGAACCGTGTTGGGCGCATTGAACCCTTTGCGGTTGCATGTGTTGCATGCGGCGTGGAACCCCTTGCCGGATCACACGCTGGCCGGTTACGGTTATTGGCATGATCAGGCGGCCACCGGCGCGCAGACCGGTTTTGCCAACAACGCGCAACGCATTGTCGGCGCGCACGCGGAAGGTGGTGTGGCACTCAGCGACGCATGGCGCGGGATGTACTACCTCGCGTATGCGCGACAAAATCGCATTGGTAGCGGCGACTATCGTATTGACGCTGCCTATCGCCGTATTGGCTTGGGAGTGCAAACTGCCGGCGCATCGCCGTGGGGCACCTGGGGTGCCCGCATCGATCAGGAAGTCAAAGGCAGCAATGGCGGCGTGTATGGTTTCCAGACGCCGTTGACTGATTTCTACGCTTTCAACGGCTGGGCATTGCAATATACGAGCACGCCGCGCGTGGGGCTGATCGATACATGGTTCACCGCGCGGGGACAGGTGCAAAAGCTCAACCTCTTCGCTGAGATCCATCGCTTCCGTTCGGATTTCGGTGGCCTCGCATTGGGTCGTGAATTCGATGTCAGCGTGGCGTATCCGATCACCCGCGAGGCGATCATTAAGTTGCAATACGCGGAATTTCGCGCCGGCGGTGGGGCGAGCGCGAAGAATGACGTCGACAAGACCTGGTTGACGCTGACCTACAAATATTGACGTCGCGCGCGCCTTTACGCGTGCGCTGGCATTTCAATTCAGGACGACATGTTCATTCGGCGTTTTGCGCCGGATACGCCGTCGCTTGCGACCAGACCGCGCGCCAAGTTCCTTCGACACATTCGTACGTGTCGGTGTGCCAGCAGCGAATGGAATTGCCGGACGAAAACACCAAATTGGCCTGATAGCGCACGACGGCCATCCGCTCGGTGGCGCGCACCTGCATCGGCCCCGCCTCCCACTTTGCGTAGTTCAATTCGCCCGACTCGATCGCGTGCAAGTAGCTTTCCCGCGTGAAGGTCTTGCCTCCCGGCGTGATGAGTTGGTATTCAGGGGCATGCAAGGCGCGCGCAACCGCCATGTCTTTTTCGACGAGTGCCTGGGTGCGTTTGAGCTCCAGCACCCCGATGTGCGCGGCGATTGATTCGGACGATTGAGCGGGACTTCCGTCATGGTTATTGGACATCGGACAACGATACGTTGAATCGCCGCGCAAATCGATCACTATTGCCTGATGCGAAAATACGCATCACAAAAAACAAGCACTGGCGTGCCTCTCGGGGCAAAAACGTCTGGAGAGGCTCGCCAGATATGGGGTTTCATGTGTTTGTGCTGCGTGGCGGAGTCATTTTATTCAACAGCGCCCGCCTGCGCGCTGCACTCAGATTATCAAGCGCATGGCGATACGACCATTCCACCAACTCGCGCAAATATGCCACCGGAAAATTTCGCACATCGACAATGGTGATCCAGTAATAGCGACCGCGATAGCGTGCCGGCTTCACGCCGGGCACGCTGGTGAGTTCGACGAATCGATCGGGCGATACCTTGATGCTGAAGCGCCACTTTTCCGGTTCACTGGTCTTGAAGTAGGCGAAGTTGGTTTTGTCGAGTGAATAGACGAGGATGTTGTAGGGCTCGGGCAGCAGTCGCTCGTTGGCGGAGGGACGTTCGCGGCAGAATTTTTTGAGTTGTTGGGTGTTCATGGGGAATGGAAAGTCTAATGGAACTCGTGACGGTGAAAATCAAGATCGCCCAGCATCGCGGTCTGATCGATCAGCCGGCCCGCGATCAGATGTACCACCTCGCCTTGCCGCTCGACTCTGCCGGCCACGCACAATAGGCGTGCGAGGATCAACGGGTTGCGCTGCCGCGCGGCCACATGCGACCACACCACCACGTTTACATAACCGGTCTCGTCTTCCAGCGTCACAAAGGTGGTGCCTTTGGCGGTGCTGGGGCGCTGTCGGCAGGTGACGAGGCCGGTCGCGCGGATCAATTGGCCGTGGCGCGCGTGCCTGACTTCCTCGGCGGTCGAGATGCGTTGCGCGCTGAGCGTTGTACGCAGCAGCGCCACCGGATGGCGGCGCAGGCTCAATCCCAGCGCGCGGAAATCGGCGACGATGTTGTCGGCTTCGGTGGGCGCAATCAGGCTTGCGATGCTGGGATCGGTGGGTGCCACGAAAAGTGTGCTGTCGCGGTTTAAGCCGAGTGCATCCCAGAGCGCCTCGCGACGATGGCCGATCAAGGTATGGAATGCGTCGGCGGCGGCGAGGGCTTCGATGTCCTGTTGCGAGAGTTGCGCGCGGCGTTGCAGATCGGCGATGTCGGTGAAGGGGACTTCATTGCGCGCGGCAACGATGCGTGCGGCGGAATCGTTGCCGAGTTGGGCGACCATTCTGAGGCCGAGGCGGATTTGGGGAAGTGCGCGTGCTTCAAAAATATCCTTTCCCCGCCCCCGACTCAAGCATTCGAGGGCAGGCTGCGGCGGGGAGCCAATTTTCAAATTGCACCTTGATGGCGAACTTGGCTCCCCGCCTGCGCGGGGAAAGGACTGTTGAGATGCCGACTGTGTGTTATTCGACGGCGGCATGGATAACGTGGAATCGCATTCACTCACCATCACATCCACCGGCAACACCGTCACGCCATGCCGCGCGACATCCTGCACGAGCTGCGAAGATGAATAAAAACCCAGCGGCTGCGAATTCAGCATGCCGCAGGTGAAGGCAGCCGGGTGATGGCATTTCAGCCAGCAGGAAATATAGACCAGCAGCGCGAAACTGGCCGCGTGCGATTCCGGAAAGCCGTACTCGCCGAAGCCTTGCATTTGCTTGTATAAACGCTCGGCAAAATCCTCGTCATAGCCGCGCTCCAGCATGCCGTTGACCAGCTTGTCGCGAAATTTTTCGAGGCCACCCTTTCGTTTCCACGCGGCCATCGCGCGGCGCAGTTGGTCGGCCTCGCCTGCCGTGAAACCAGCCGCGACCATTGCAAGCTGCATCACCTGTTCCTGAAAAATCGGCACGCCGAGCGTGCGCGACAACACCGCTTCGACCGCTTTGCTCGGATACACCACCGCCTCTTCACTGGTGCGGCGTTTCAGATACGGATGCACCATGCCGCCCTGAATCGGGCCGGGTCGCACGATCGCGACTTCGATCACCAGATCGTAAAAACACTTGGGTTTCAGGCGCGGCAGCATGCTCATCTGCGCGCGCGATTCGATCTGGAATACGCCCAGCGTGTCGGCGCGCTGGATCATTTCATAGGTGGCAGGATCTTCGCGCGGCACGTCCTGCATCGTCATAGGTTTTCCATTCCAATTGCCGATGAGATCGAGCGTCTTGCGGATCGCGGTCAACATGCCGAGCGCCAACACGTCGACTTTCAATAACCCCAGCGCATCGAGATCATCCTTGTCCCACTGGATCACGGTGCGAGCCACCATCGCGGCGTTTTCGATCGGCACCAGTCGTGTGAGTTTGTCGCGCGCGATCACGAAGCCGCCGGAATGCTGCGAGAGGTGGCGCGGGAAGCCGATGAGCGCCTCGGTCAATTTCATCAACAATTGCATGCGCGGCGCTTCGGGATCGAAGCCGGCCTCGATCAAGCGTTCCGGCGCAATCGTGCGGCCATCCCACCACGCGATGGTTTTGGAGAGCGCATCGACTTGGCTGAGCGTCAACCCCAGCGCCTTGCCGACATCGCGGATGGCACCCTTGGGCCGATAGGTGGACACGGCGGCGGTGAGCGCGGTGCGGTCGCGGCCGTATTTGGTGTAGAGGTACTGCATCACCTCTTCGCGGCGTTCGTGCTCGAAATCGACATCGATGTCCGGCGGCTCGTTCCTTTCGCGCGAGATGAAGCGCTCGAACAAGACCTGCATGTGTTCGGGATCCACCTCGGTGATACCGAGGCAATAGCACACGGCCGAATTGGCCGCTGAGCCGCGCCCCTGGCAGAGGATTTTTTTCTCGCGCGCAAAACGCACGAGATCGTAAATGGTCAAAAAATATGCTTCGTACTGCAAGTCCGAAATGATCGCGAGTTCGTGTTCGATGATGGCGCGCACCTTGTCCGGCATGCCGTGCGGGTAACGCAGCGCGCCGCTCTCATACGTGAGCCTGCGTAAATACGCGGCCGGCGTTTCATCGATCGGGATGACTTCGCGCGGATATTCGTAGCGCAGTTCATCGAGTGAAAACGTACAAAGGGCGGCGATGACGAGCGGCTGCGTGAGCATCGCGGCGGTATAGCGGCGCGCGAGATGGGGAATCGGTTTCAGGTAGTTTTCGGCGTGGGCGTTGAGTTCGGTGCCGAGTTCCGCAACGGGCTTTTTCAATCGCACGGCGGTCAGCACGTCCTGTAGCGGTTTGTCTTTTCGATCGGCAAACAGGATTTTTTCGCACGCGGTGAGCGGCAGGTTGCATTGCCCCGCCAACCCTTCCAGCGCGGCGAGTTTACCTTCGTCGTCGGGGCCGTAATTTAACGCGGCACCCAGCCAGCAGGCGTTGAAAAAGTGCGCGGCGATGGCGGCGATGTTTACTTCCGCATCCGTGAGCATGGATCGCGGGACGATGATCGCAACGCAATCTTTCACGCGCGCGAGATCGTCGATCAACAACTGATATTCGCCCTTCGGCGAGCGTGATCGCGCGAGCGTGATGAGTTCGGATAAATCGCCGTAGCCGTTGCGATTTCTCGCCAGCACGATCAGCCGCTCGACGGCGGGCGCGTCCTGCACGACAAATTCGGCACCGATGATGAGCTTGAGTTTCCGCTCCTTCGCCTCCACATGCGCGCGCACCACGCCCGAGATGGAGCATTCGTCGGTAATCGCCATCGCGCTATACCCCAGCTCGGCTGCGCGCGCGACCAGATTCTCCGCATGCGATGCGCCGCGCAGGAAGCTGAAATTGCTGAGGCAGTGGAGGAGGGCGGTGGAGAGTTTCATGGGTGAAGAGTGGGTGGCTTGTGGAAATCGCTGGGCGACTTGTTCGCCACGCATGCCGAATTGTGGATACGTCCTACGTCGGTTTGGCCAATCAAATGTGTCCGTTCGCCCTGAGCTTGTCGAAGGGCTTGATGCCGGAGGGGTGCGTACATCTGGCCCTTCGACAAGCTCAGGGCGAACGGTGATTAGATGAACGGTGGTGAGACAAACCCTCTCTGTCTGGATTTACGAAAAATATCCATGCAAATACCATTTCTTTCCAAACCGGTAATCGCGAAAAATCCAGCAGATTTCCTGTGCGGGGTTTTTCGCGACGAAATAATCGCGCGCAACTGGGCGGCCATCCCACCAGCCGGTCTCGATCCGTTCGGGGCCGGCCAGTAGCGCCAGTGCGCCGTGGTGCTGCGGAGCGCCGTCGAGGGTCACCAGCGCGCGCGGTTCGGTGAGCAGCAACAATGGGCGCGGTTTGTCTGACGCGGCGTATGTGCTCCGGGGGGTGTGCGTTTGGAGCGGGCTGCCGTCGGCGCGCCACGCGTGCTCCGGGCGGTGATCGCTGATTTCGCGCACGCTGAAAACACTTCCGCTTCCCAGCCTGGAAGCGATCCGCTCCATCACGGCCTGCCATTTTTCACTGCGTGCATCCGGCGTCGGCAGCCAGCTTTCGTTTTGCGCCTGATGCATTACTAGCTGCGGCGCGGATAATTTCAGCGCCGTCACGGCTTCCGGAAACGGTTGTGCGGTGAGGCGTTCGCGTATCAATCGCAACCAGTCGTCGGCGTTGCGCAGCGGATGGCGCGCGCCGAATTCGTGGCGCGTGTTGAGTTGGCGATTGTGTTTCAGTTCGAGCACGATCACGTTCGCCGCCGCGCCGCGTGCCCGCAGGAAGCCTTCCATCTGATTGAGCAGCATGCCGATGGGGACGAAAAGCCGTTCGGCATCGATGATGTCGAAGAGGAGATCGGTCGCGCAGGAAAAATCCTCGGGTACGCGGTGCGGCTCGCGCGGATCGGGTGCCTGGCCGAGCGCGCGGTCGAGATCGGTGAGCATCGCATCGCCGAAGCGCCGCAAGAGGCCCGCGCGCGGCTGCTTCAGCAGATCCTTCACGCGCACCCAGCCGAGTGCAGCGAGTGCGGCGGTGGTGTCGTGCGGCCAATCGAACAGCGCCAGCGGAATATCCGCCAGCCGCTCGTGCAATTGCGCCGGTTCGCGGCACATGCGGATGCCGGTGAAGCAATGCGCCGCGCGCGCCAGCACGTACGCCGCGCGCGGTGTGGGCGCGATGCCGAGTGCGGCGTGCAGCCCTAACGATTTCAATCCGGCGCGGATGCGGTGGACGAGTGCCGCAATGCCGCCGAATAAACGCAGGCTCGACGATACTTCCAGCGATGCGCCGGATGTTTCCACCGAGACCATCGGCGTGAATTGCGCGAGCCAGGTGGCGGTCTCTTGCAGAATTTGCGCCTCCTTCGCGGGGTCGCGCGGCACCACCAGCAATTCGGCGGCGCGTGCCTGGGCGGCGGCAATCGGCATCAGCGCCGTGATGCCGGCTGCGCGCGCGCAGGTGTTGGCGGCGTGTACGTGCGGGCGCGAGGCGATGCCGTCGCTGATCGCGAGCGGCACATTGAGCAGTTGTCCGAGCGCGCCACGCGTATGGGATTGGAGGGACAGTTCGGGCAGATAGGCGGAAATCCAGAGCATCGTGCATCACCTGATTTCATTTCAATGAGGCAATGCATTCCGACCGGATTCGATTTGTATCGCCCAAATATCCCGTTCGCCCTGAGCTTGTCGAAGGGCCTCGTGCATCCGGCCCTTCGACAAGCTCAGGGCGAACGGGGCTTTTATTGGCAGTACGAACGGTATTGCATCCCGACCCGGACGGAATCCAGGGACGACAACGCAATACTGATACGCATACATGGCTCAAACCTACCCGCGCTCACGCGAAAAAAATCGTTCGCGCACGTTCGCCGGATTTTCTTCGACGCCGGAAGTACCGCCACCCAACACCCGATTGAGCCACCCCGGCGTTGGCGTTTTTGCGGGGATGCGCACCCAGCGCGGCTCGCGCGTGAGGCAGGCGAGTGAACGCGTCGCGAGTCGAATCGATTTACCCTGTGGCAGCCCGCGACGCTTTAATAAATCCAATCGTAGCGCACCGGCGGTTTCCGGCTGCAACGAAATGCGAGTGGCCGCCGGCGAGGGCGACTCTGCGGCCTCGCGCGGGCGCATGAGCCACAGGAGGCAGTTGCCGGCCATCGCTGCCTGCTGCAAACGCCTGAGTGACAGCGGATTGACCCACGCCGCGTTCAATCGCAGCAGCACCGCACGGCACGCGCCGCTTTTCAATCCCTGCTCCGCCGCCCACAGCGCGTCGTCGATGTTCTTGCTGCGCACGATGGCAAGGTGTTGCAGATCGATGCCGCATTGTGCGAGTGCGGGCGCATAGGGAATCCATGCCTCGGCGTGCGGCAGCACCCACAGCAGGTGTGCCGCCTCGCCGGGACGCGGTGCAGCGGTGCCGAGGCCTTTCATCAGCAACGATAGCTCACCGATACCGACGTGATCGCAAAGTATTTCGGTGATGCCGGGCCGCACCCAGCCGCCACCGGTCAATTCATGGTCGAGTGCGGTGAAGCCGGTGCGCATTTCTTCACCGCCTTCGCCCAGTCGGCCCCGGCCAAAATCGCCCAGGCGGAAAATGCGCGGATGCGAGAGCACGGAGGCGGCCAACACCGTGTTTGAAGAAGGAAATCCCATAACTGTATATTCGTACAGTTTTAGAGTTTTGGCAAGTGCTGATATTGGGGCGGGTGCATAAGTGCTCATTGCCCGGAAATATCGGCTCCTGCGTTATTGACCGCGCTCAAATCAAATTGAAACGCGAGGGGAATACACTACCCGCAGGCGGTGATCGTCGACGCCGCAAACACTTCGGAGGAATCGCAATGAGTCAAAATAATCGTCGTGACATGTTGAAAACCAGTGGCGTTGCCGCACTCGGCGCGATTGCCGGCTGCGCGCTGCCCGGCGGCGCGGGCAATGATATGAAGACGATGTTTCCGGTTGCAACGACCGTGATTCCCGTGGTCGGCAGTGCGGATTTATTTCCGGTGCGGCGCATTTATTGCATCGGCCGCAACTACGCCGCGCACGCGCGTGAAATGGGCTCGGATCCGACGCGTGAGCCGCCGTTCTTTTTTCAAAAACCCACCGACGCGATCCAGTTCGTCCCGCTCAATACCGTGGCCGATCATCCCTATCCGTCATTGACGAAAAATTATCACTATGAAGTTGAACTGGTGGCGGCCCTCAACAAGGGCGGGCGAAATATTCCGATCGACAAGGCGCTCGAACATGTTTACGGCTACGCGCTCGGCCTCGACATGACGCGCCGCGATTTGCAGCGTGCGATGGGCGACCAGAAAAAACCGTGGGAGATCGGCAAGAGCTTCGATAAATCCGCGCCGATCGGGCCGCTGCATCCGGTGTCGCAGGTGGGGCATTTTGAAAAAGGGGCCATCTGGTTGAAGGTCAACGGTGCGATCAAACAAAACGCCAACTTGAACCAGATGATCTGGAGCGTGGCCGAGCAGATCAGCAAGATTTCCGAAGCCTTCGAACTGATGCCGGGCGATATCATTTATTCCGGCACGCCGGAAAACGTCGGCCCGGTAGTGAAGGGCGATGTGATCGCATGCCATATCGACAAGCTGCCTGATCTGAGCGTCAAGATCGTCTGAGGAAGCACCGATTTATTCCCCGCGAGTGCGCGCGCCGTGATTGGGGATGGGCTGCCAGGCGCAAATCGGAGCCCCCGGCTTAATACCTGCCGGGGCAGGCTGCGCACCGCTATGGCGAGGATTTGCAACACGGCCCGCGGCCTGCAGACCGCCCAACGCGCGGATGCGCATACCGCGAGGGAATGGATCGGCGCTTCCTAAGGCCTCTGCGCATTGCCGCCGTCGGCCCGACGGCGGCTGTCACTGAAACGTAACGATCGTTATCGTTCAGCGCCGGCGGCGCTTGCGTATCACGGGCGACTGCCCGATGATGGTGTTCGCCACCGTCGCGCATAGGGCTCACCCTGCCGCCATGATTCTTTCCGACGCCGATCTTCCCCGCTACACCGATTCGCCGAACGCGTGCTGGGTGCAGGATATCGGCCATTCGAGGGTGCGGTGGGCGAATGCGGCGGCCTTGAAGTTGCTGCGCATCCCCACGTTCGAGGAACTTTACGCGCGCGATTTCACGCCGCGCTCCGAGACGTCCCGCTCGCGGCTGGCGATTTACTTCGAGCGCGTGTATGCAGGGCAGCGTGTGCAAACACAATGGACATCGTTGTCGCCCCACGGGCCGATTTCGTTTCTCGCCGACATACACGGCTGGATCGGTGCCGATGGACAGCGCATGCTGTTTTTCGATGCGCTGAAAATCGACGGCTCATTCGTGCGCGGCGTGGTGTCGGATCGCGACGATGCGGCGATCGTGCAAGCGATCATCGGACTCGCCAAGAACCTCGGCATGCGGGTCGTCGCGGAAGGGCTGGAGACAGCGGAGCAAATGGCGTTTCTCACCAGCCATCAGTGTGAAGAGGCGCAGGGCTACCTGATTTCGCGGCCGCTGCCCGCCGGTGAATTCGCCAAATTATTTATTGAGTCCACCACGGCGAATCAGCTTTGAACCCACGGTAGATCGGCGTGACGCCAGCCGCCGATGCGGTTGCGTTGCTGCTTATCGTCGAGATCACCCTCGAAGCCGCCCTGGATATTGAATACCTGCGTAAAGCCATCTTCGGTGGCGGTCGCGGCGGCCGCATGCGAGCGGATGCCGCTGCGGCATAACAGCAGCACCACTTCATCGAGCGCGCATTGACGATGCAATTCCGGCAGGAACTCGCGGTTGATTTCTCCGCCGGGCACGTTTTTCCAGGGAATCAATATGGAACCGGGCACACGACCGATATATTCGTGTTCGAACGCGAAGCGCACATCGATGACTTTGGCGCGGCCCGCGCTCAGCAATTCGTGCGCTTCCTGCGGGGTGACCTGACCGGCGTAGGGGCGCGAATCGCGAAATGCGCGTTCGCGGGCGGTGGCGAGGATTTCTTCGCTGCGGGGGATCGGAGCATTCATGGTTTCACCAGTAGTTTTCAACGGCAAGATGGCCGGGTGCGCCACGGCGGCTCACCGTCAGGCCACGTTTGATGAGCAATTCGCGGGTCTCATCGACCATTTCCGGATTGCCGCAAATCATCACGCGTGAACGTTCAGCTTCAATCGGAAATCCGACCTTGCGTTCAAGTTCGCCGTTCTCGATCAAATCGGTGATGCGCGCGTTCAAGGTATCAGGCACGGTCTCTCGTGTCACGGCTTGCACATAATGCAAGCGCGAGGCGAACTCGGCGAAGTATTCGCTGTGCTTGAAATTTGCGATCACCTCCTGATATGCAAGTTCATCTTCGATGCGCACGCTGTGCACCAGAATCAGGTTCTCGTACGATTCCCAGGTTTTGAAATCGTAGAGGATGGAAATGAACGGGGCCAATCCGGTGCCGGTCGCGAGCATCCACAAATCCTTGCCGAGTTCGAATCGATCGGTGGTCAGGAAGCCGAGGCTCTTGCGCTCGACATAGATTTCGTCGCCGACATTGAGTTGCGAAAGTTGACTGGTAAATTTTCCATTCGGCACGACGATGGAATAGAACTCCAGAAATTCATCGTAGTGCGCCGAGACGATCGAATACGCGCGCCAGACGATTTCATCGCCACTCTTCACACCAAGACGCGCGAATTGACCAGGCACGAAACGATAACCCTGATCGCGCGTCGTCTTGAAGGAGAAAAGATTCGGCGTCCAGGTGTGGATTTCGGTGATGGTTTCAGCGGTGTATTTATCGGTGGCGCTCATTGTTTCCTAAACCTGAAGGGTGGGAATGACGGGGTTTCTGGGATTTCGATTTTGTAGAACCACTATCCATGAGGCTCTCAGCGATGAAATGCTCCAAAAAGCCCGCCAATGCTTGTGTTTGCTTATTCATCGTGATCCGATTTGGACATATGTCCGCGCGTGCATCGAGCGATCGGCCACGGCATCTTCTTTCACCGCAACGGCGAAAACCTCGCCCACGCAAAGCAACGCGGGGCCGCTGAATTTCATTGATGACGCTGCCATGCCGGCAAGTGTGGTGAAAATGCGCTGCTCGTTTTCAAGTGACGCGTTCTCGACGATGGCAACGGGTGTCGCCGGCGATTTTCCTGCACCAATCATCTCGCTGGCGATGCGCGCGGCTTGACCTGCGGCCATGTAGAGCAGGGTGGTGTCGGCGGCGGTAGCGGGAGCGAGCCAATCGCTGTCAATTTCATTCGGGCCGACGCTCGGTGTGCAAAACGCAACACTGCGCGCAACGCCTCGGCGGGTGAGCGAGATGCCGAGCGACGCACTGGCGGCCATCGCGGCCGTGATGCCGGGCACCACTTCAAACTCAATGCCGGCCTCATTCAGTGCGGCAATTTCTTCCTGCGCGCGGCCGAACATCATCGGGTCGCCCCCTTTGAGGCGCACCACGACGTGATGGTGGCGTGCGGCTTCGACCAATTGCCGATTGATGAATCGTTGATCCGTCGAAATCTGTCCCGCACGTTTACCGACGAACACTTTCTTCGCTTTCGCCGCGAGCGCCACCGTGTCGGGATGCACCAGTGCATCAATGAAAATGATGTCGGCCTGTTCGAGTAAACGCGCTGCACGCAGGGTGAGCAAATCGGGTGCGCCGGGACCGGCACCGACCAGAAATACCTTAGCCATAGTTCGCCCCGGTCGTCTTCAGGTAGGACCTGTCGTTTGATTGGTTCGACGCAAGCACAGCGCGACGTTTGAACAACGGCAGCGGTTGCTCGACCGCACCTTGATAGGTTTCGGAAAAATCGTTCAGTGCTTGCAACGCATCGTGAATGTCTTTGTCTGAACGTACCTTGAACGCGTTGAAACCGGCCCGGCGCAGATAGAACAACTGATCGCGTAGCACATCGCCGATCGCGCGCAATTCGCCTTTGAATCCGTGGCGGCTACGCAGCAATGCACCCGTCGAGTAGCCGCGGCCATCCGTAAATTTTGGAAAATCTACGGCGATAAGGGCAAGTTGATCGATGGAATCCGCGAGCAGGGCGGGGTCATCTGCGCCGTCAATCCACACGCCGATATTCGGGTTGATTGCGCTGCGCTGTGCATTCCATACACTCAATGGCAGGATCAAATTTCCGACCGGTGGCGCAGAAACATATACGTCATCAGCCGCCCGAATCAAGGTCCATTCGTCGGCGACAATCACGCCATCGCGGATGATGAGCGCATCAGACATTGCTGGTTTCCTCCACGCTGTGGCTCGCGTGTTTGCCCGGTTTGTCATACACACTCGCTTTGAATGGCTCGAGTCCTGCACGTTTGACGGTATCGAGAAAGTGCTCGTCCTCATGACGAAGTGCGACATAGGTACCAATCAATTTCTCGATTACGTCAGCCATTTCGTCCTGGGCAAATGACGGGCCGATCACTTTGCCGAGCGCGGCGTCAAGTCCTTGCGAGCCGCCGATCGTAACTTGGTAGAACTCCGCGCCGTGCTTGTCGACGCCGAGAATGCCGATGTGCCCGACGTGATGATGGCCGCAGGCATTCATGCAACCGGAAATGTTGATCGCGATGTCGCCGATGTCGAACAAATAATCGAGGTCATCGAAGCGGTTTTGTATGGCCTCGGCGACGGGAATCGATTTTGCGTTGGCGAGCGAACAGAAGTCGCCGCCCGGGCAGGCAATAATATCGGTGAGGAGACCGATATTCGGTGTGGCGAAGCCGATTGCTTTCGCACGTTGCCAAACCGTGAAGAGATCGCCGATCTTTATGTCGGCAAGGATCAGATTTTGTTCGTGCGACACGCGAATTTCACCGAAGCTGAATGCATCCGCGAGATCTGCGACGGCGTCGAGCTGTGCGTCGGTCGCGTCGCCTGGCGCGACCCCGGTTTTCTTCAGCGACAACGTGACCGCCGCGTAGCCCGGCTGCTTATGGCCGAACACGTTGCGGCTCACCCAGCGCGCGAAAGCTTTGTTGTCGAGCAGATGTTTTTCGAATTCCGCGTTGATCGCGGAGAGTTTTTCGTAAGCGGGATCGACAAAATGCGTTGCGACGCGGTCGATTTCCGCTTGCGTCAATGTGGAGGGGCCATCCTTCAGGTGCGCCCATTCGGCCTCGACTTCCACGCGGAATTTTTCAAGTCCCAATTCCTTCACCAGGATCTTGATGCGCGCTTTGTACATATTGTCGCGACGGCCAAAGCGGTTGTAAACGCGCAGGATCGCATCGAGATAAGTAAAGAGGTGTCGCGTCGGCAATGCTTCACGCACCACTTGGCCAAGAATGGGTGTGCGACCGAGACCGCCGCCGACCAGAATATCGAATGCAATTTCGCCGGTCGCCGTGCGCACGGTATGCACGCCGATATCGTGAAACAAAGTACCGGCGCGATCTTCGCGCGCGCCATTGACGGCAATCTTGAATTTGCGCGGCAGGTACGCGAATTCGGGATGAAACGTGGACCATTGGCGAATCAATTCCGCATACGGGCGCGGATCGATCAATTCGTCATGTGCGATGCCGGCGAATTGATCGGAGGTGGTGTTACGGATGCAATTTCCCGACGTCTGGATCGCATGCATTTCCACGCTCGCGAGATCGGCGAGGATGTCCGGCACCGTTTCAAGCGCGGGCCAATTGAACTGAATATTCTGCCGCGTCGTGAAATGGCCGTAGCCGCGGTCATATTTTCGCGCGATGTGCGCGAGCATGCGCACCTGGGATGAGGAAAGCATGCCGTACGGGATCGCGACTCTCAGCATCGGCGCGTGCTTTTGGATGTACAAGCCATTTTGCAATCGCAGCGGACGGAACTCGTCCTCGCTTAATTCGCCGGCGATAAAACGCGCCGTCTGCCCACGAAATTGGGCGACGCGTTCATCGACTATGGTTTGATCGTAATGGTCGTATTTGTACATGACAATGCCGTTGGCGACCGGGTAATGCGGTCAGGACATCATGTTAGTCGGCGCGGGTATATATCAATAAAGACTTTATAGACAGTTAGTATTACAAAAACGCATATATGTCTGTTTCGCCGCCCCATTCGACACCTTTTCCGCCTTCCTCGCTGGTACGCGGGCGTCATTTTGAGCCGCACGCAATCCGGAGGTTTGCGGCTATCATGCAAATTCACGGAAAAAGGGGGTCACATGGCACTGATTGATCGCGTCAAAAATATCCTGATTACACCGAAGACCGAGTGGGACGTTGTCGCGGGAGAGACCACCACCACGGCGAATTTGCTCACCGGCTATGTCGCCCCGCTCGCGGCGATTCCGGCGATTTGCGGTTTCATCGGCGGCTCGCTGATCGGCTACGGCATGTTCGGCATATCGTACAAAGTGCCGATCGTCATCGGCATCGGCAGCGCAGTTTTTGGCTACGTGATGTCATTTGTCACCGTGCTGCTAGTTTCCCTGATCGTGAATATGCTGGCACCGTCGTTCGGCGGCGAGAAGAGCGACGCGCAAGCAATGAAATTGACGGTGTATTCGTTCACCGCGGCATGGTTGGGCGGTGTCTTCGCGATGATCCCCGGCTTGCGGTGGATGGGCGCGCTATGCGCGCTGTACGGCGTGGTGTTGCTCTATTTCGGATTGCCGAAATTGATGAAGTGCCCGGAAGACAAGTCGATCGGCTATGCCGCCGTTGTTCTAATCATCGCCATTGTCGTCTCGCTGGTTATTGGCATGTTCGCAGGCCTGATCGCAGGGATCGGCGGTGCCGCATCGGGAATGTTTGGCGGCATGGGCGGGGGCATGCATTCGTCACCGAGCGTCACCATCGACAAAGACAGCAACCTTGGCAAGCTCGAGGCCTTCGGCAAGAAAATGGAAGCCGCCGGCAAGAAGATGGAGGCCGCGCAAAAGAGCGGCAATCAGGATGAGGCCGCCAAAGCCGCGATGGGCATGCTCGGTGCCGCGCTTGGCGGCGGCAAGTCGGTTGAGCCATTGGGCATCGACCAACTAAAACCGTTTGTGCCGGAAACGTTCGCGGGTCTGGCCAAAAAATCCAGCAAGGCCGAGAAGACCGGTGCCATGGGCATTTCGGTCTCGAAAGCCGAGGCACGTTACGGCGACGACGGAGGCAAGCGTATACATCTCGAAGTCTCCGACACCGGCGGTGCCGCCGGCATGATGGCCTTCGCCGGCTGGGCCATGGTGCAAGGTGAGAAGGAAGATGAGTACGGTACCGAGAAAACCGGCAAGGTGGGCGGACGGCTGGTGCATGAAAAGACGCGCAAGGATGGCCGAAACGAATACAGCATCGTGCTGGGCGAGCGCTTTGTGGTGACGGCCAAAGGCAATGGCGTCGATTTGAACACGTTGAAAGGTGCCGTCGCGGGGCTCGATTTGGGCACGCTGGAAGGCATGAAAGAGGTTGGGGTGCAGAAGTAGATTCCGGCACTGGTGGATTTCCACCGCCGGGAGTAACCTAACGCTGTTTTTACCTTAAAAACCAGGGAGGTCACGATGGATGAAGTCACCGCAACACCAGCAGCAAGCAGCAGTGCGGAACCGAATCAGGAATCGAAAAACATGGCGCTGATGATTTGGGTCGGCACGATTATTTTCGGATTTATTCCCGGCCTGATTTTTTATCTCGTGAAGAAAGATGATCCCTACATCGTCGATCAATCCAAAGAGGCGCTCAACTGGTCGATCACGATGATGATTGGCTATTTTGCCGGCGTGATTTTGACCTTCATCGTCATTGGCCTGCTGGTGATTGCCGCAGTCTTGATCGTCCACCTGGTGTTTTGCGTGATGGGCGCGATCGGTGCCTCCAAAGGTGCGGCATTCCGTGTGCCGTTTGCGATAAGGTTGATTAAGTAATTTTTGCGGTTGATAAATTTGTCATCCTGAGCAACGCGAAGGATCTCGTTACAAACGCGAAATCTTTCGCGTCGCTCAGAATGACAACGATGTATGAACGATGGAAGGCGTCATCCGCCAAATCGCCGCGCCGCATAGATTGCGAGTCCGCTCGCCACACTTGAAAACCGATCCCCCGCCGCGCGCACCGCGTGCGGAAATTGCGCCGCGATGCGATCGGTGAGGAATCCTAGCCCGGTGGAGCCGCCGGTGAAATAGACCGCGCTCACTTCTGCCGCGTCCCGATCGGCCTGCCGCAGCGTTTCCCGCGCAGCCTCCACGATTCGTGCAACCTTCTGATCAAGCGCCTTGGCCTGCTCGGCCTCGTTGAATTCGGCTTCGAGTCCGTCCTCCACCGCGCAAAGATCAATGGCGGCGTGGCTTTGCAACGCGACGTCGATCTTCGCTTGTTCGGCCATCGCGGCCAAATGGTGTCCGAGGCGCTTTGCCACCACGGTCATCAAGCGTCGATGGAAAACCAAGTCTGCGTACATGCTGACCATTTCGCGCAATTCGATCACGCGGTTGTGCGCGTAAACGGTGTTGATCAAGTGCCAGGTGGCGAGATCGAAATACACGCTTCCCGGCACGCGCCGCCCGGTCGGCCCGTGCGAACCAAAGCCCAACGTCGGCATGATCGCCGCGAGATTCACGGATTGATCGAAGTCGGTGCCGGCGACGTGTATGCCGTGGTTGGCGAGGATATCGTCGTGGCGCTCGATGGCGGCATGGCGCGCGGGGCTCACGCGCACCAGCGAAAAATCCGACGTGCCGCCGCCGATGTCCGCGACCAGCACGATTTGTTCACTGGAAATTGTCGATTCGTAATCCAGTGCGGCGGCAATCGGTTCATATTGAAACGCGATTTCGCTGAAACCGGCGGCGAGTGCTGCCGAGCGAAGCGAGGCCTCGGCTTTCGCGTCGTGCACCGCATCGCCATCGACAAACCAAACCGGCCGGCCGATGACGGCGCGCCGCAACGTGCTGCCATGCTGCGCTTCGGCAACGCGCTTCAAGTGCTTCAAATAACCGATCACCACGTCGAGATACTTGATGCCGATCCCGTGGCCGATCTCGGTGGATTGCTCCATCAAATCCGAGCCGAGAATGCTTTTGATGGAGCGCATCAGGCGGCCATCGTAGCCATCCACGTAGGCCGCCACGGCGGCGCGACCAAAAGATCTCGAATCATCTTCGGCGTTGTAGAAAACGGCGGTCGGCATGGTGCGAAAACCCGGCTCGAGTTCAACCAGACGCATACCGTTTTCGTCGGGAATTGCGATGGCAGAATTGGAAGTGCCGAAATCGATGGCGCAGTAGTCTTTTTTCGGCATGACGTGAAATGAGCAACGCGTGGGGGTCGCGGATTATAGACGATCACGCTACAGTAACGCGAAAGAGTTCGCCGAATTGAAGGGGAGAACACAAGCACTGGCGCGGCGTTTCAAGCATTTTTGCCCGGAGAGCCTCGTGAAGCCTAGACTTTTCCGCGCGCCGCGTCGCTGGAAAGCTCCTTCCAGTTCCACCACTTCAGTTTTTCCGGTTCGTGTTCGGCGTGTGAGGCGTAATACACCGCGCAGCGAAACGAATAGAGCACGCAGGGATCCTGATAGCCGCCCGTCATATCGCAGAGTTTCTTGAACAAGGCCTCCGGGCTGCGGCCTTTCAATTGCGTCACCCGCGTGACGCCCATGCTGATGAGATCCGCCGCGATGCTCGGCCCGATACTTGGGATCTGTTCCAGCTCGGATTTTTCCCGCTTGGTGCGCACGTTCAAATCAGCCGCCTTGGCCTGCCTTGAAATGCGGATTCTCAATAATGCCGACCACATTGCCGAAAGGATCGATCACGGTTGCGACGCGAATGCCTTCGCCCACATCCTGGATTGGGTCATTGGGTTTCGCCCCCAACGCCAACAAGCGTGCGTGCTCGAAATCTATGTCTGGTGTTCCCCAGTACGTGGCGACGCCGTCGCCATCCGGTAGCAATCCGAGTTCATATCCACCAACGTTAAAGCCGACATAAAACGGCTGGTCAAAATAGGGCGGCTTGCCGACGACGTTTGCGTACCACTCCGTTGCGCGGGCAAGATCGTTGACGTGATAGATGACGGTGCGCAGGCCTTGGAACATGGTTCTCTCCACCTCGTTTGTTGTCGTTCGCCGTGACAATATTGTCGCCGGTGAAATTATCGATCAAATATCGTCAGTGTGTAGTTGGCCAGCGTCACTCCAACTTGCGCGTCACCGTTGACTTCGTTGTTGAAACTGAAATTATCGATTGCGTAGTCGGTAATATCAGGCGAAAGCACGGGATCGAGTGCCCGCGCCTTGGCGACGACAAAGGCAATATCCTGCCTGCGTAGCCGAAAGCGGAATGTGGTCGGCAGCGCGGGACATGCGTTCGGATTGTTTTGTGTGTTGCATGAAAACGACGTGCCGGAAATCCGCAGGCCAAATCCTGGATTGTCGCGAAAAACGGTTGAAACAATCGCATTGCCGACGCCGAAATCTTTACCATAAAAATCCGTTTCCGGCGTCGTTGGCAACGGCAAGACTGCCGCCGCCGCTATAGTGATGTAAAAGTTGCGACGGCTTTTGGTATCGATGAGTTCAATGACCGGATGACTCTGCGCGTAACCCAACTCGTTTGCGCGCTGCATCGTCTTGACGGTTAGGTCAAACGACAACTCGACATCGCGAACCACTGTGTCCCGCCACGGCATGATACGCCGGTCGGCTTCACCCTGAGCGGGCGGTGTGGTCGTGAACTGGTATAGGGGGTTGACGCTGGTAGCCGGAATTGCGGTAGAAAGATCGACGCCATTGACGTATATGCCGATATCGGCGGAGCCCGATTTGGTTTGTGCGAACGAGTGACTGTCGATTTCATAAAGTGTGCCACTCGCTTGCGCGGTATGCACATCGCCGCCCGATCCGGTTCGGCGTGCAAATGGGATTACTGCCGGGTTGGTCGGCGACTGCTGATTCTCGGCAATGATGCGCGGCATTTCGGCTTGCTGGTTGATGCCCACGCAGCCACCGAGACCGGTAATTTCGTCTTCACACAATGCGCTACGAACCACGCGCGCGGGGATGAGCGTGAAGGTCATGACTTGCAGCACTGGTGGCGGGCCAGGTGAATTGGTCGGTGTCGAGTTACCACCGCTGCAGCCCGCCAAAATCATCATGCTAGCGACGGTTAACGTCAAAGCAAATCTGAGTCTGGAAACGAGGATTCGCAAAATAGTTCTTCTTTTAATTCTAATCATCGACCACAGTACTTCATAGAGAGCGACCATCAGTCGATTTAATTGATTCGACCTCGTGCCGGTCGTGAAGTTCCCTGCGGACAGGCAAGGATCAGCGTGGTTCTTGCTTGGTCATGGCCGATGGCGCTCTTGCGGCACCTCGGAAAATGACTTCAACGCGGATTAAAAAACCTGCTAGGACTTGTTCTTCCAATCCGGATGCGAAATCCGCAATTCCTGTGATTGCTCAATCAACGCCTGATAAAACGCCATCCTCGGGGGGTGGATTTTTTTCTGTTCGACGGCTTTGATCACGGCGCAACCGGGCTCCGTCAAATGCAGGCAGTTGTTGAATTTGCAGGTGCCGATGTAGGGCCGAAATTCGGGCATGGCGAAGGCGATATCGTCGTCGTTCAAGTGAAACAATCCAAACGATTGCAAGCCCGGTGAATCCATGATGCTGGATTCTTCATTCAGGTGGTATAGCCTGGTATAAGTAGTGGTGTGTTTGCCGGAATCGAGCGCTTCCGAAATCTCGCCTTCCTTCGCGACATCGCGCATCACCAGATTGTTGACCGTGCGCGATTTACCCATGCCGGATTGCCCGACCAGCAACGTGGTTTTGCCTTGCAGGTACGCGCGCAAAGGTTCGATATCGAACTTTGCCGACATCGGCAATACGTCGTAGCCGATTTCCTCCAGATGCGCGAGGCTTTTTCGCGCGGCTTCAAACTCCGGCAAATCCTTTTTGTTCAACATGATGAGCGGGGCGATCTGCGCGGCATCGCAGGCGACCAGGCACATGTAGAGAAAGGTTTCGCTGAAGGTGGGGCGGGGTGCAACGATGACAATGGCCTGATCGATATTGGCGGCGAGCGTTTTTTGCCGCCACGCGTCGGTACGGAACAACACATTGCGGCGCTCGTGGATCTCGTCGATGCGCGCGTGGCCGGGGCTGGTGATGCTCACCTCGACTTCGTCGCCGCACGCGACATCCTGTTTTTTGCCTTTGCGCACGCAGACGAGCTGTGTGCGGCCTTCCAGTTCGGCCAAATATTCGCGACCGAAGTCGCCGGTGACGAGTGCCTTCATCAGAGGCTGAACAGCGCGTCGAGCTTGGCGGCGCAAATGAAATCGTTGAGGGTGATGCCGCCGGCATCGTGGGTGGAATACGCGACAACGCATTTGTTGTAATGCACCGACATATCAGGATGGTGATCTTCGCGGTGCGATATCCACGCAGACGCATTCACAAATGCCATTGTCTGGTGGTAATTTTTGAAGACGAAGGTCTTGCGAATTTCATGGCCGACATGGCTCCAATCGGGAAGCATGGCGAGGTGATCGGCAAGGGCGGCTTCTGTTAAGGCGTTGGCCTGCCCGCCGGGAACACATTTCATTTGGGATAACGTCATGATGCCGCCTTCAAATGCGCGATGCGAATCGATGCCGGTGGGTGAGAATCGTACACCGCCGAATGCAGTGGGTCGGGAGTCAATGTCGATGCGTTGTCTCGATAGAGTTTGACGAGGGCAGTCACGAGATCGTCGGCGCGGGTCTGGGCGACGGCATACGCATCCGCCTCGAATTCGTGCTTGCGAGAAATCAGACTTGCGAGCGGTGTCAGCCAGAAGGTGAAGGCCGGCAGTGCAAGAAAAAACAGCAGCAGTGATATTGCCACGTGGGGTGCCACGCCATTCAGCGGAAAGCCAAGACCTTCGTAGAACCACGGCTTGTCGATCACCCAGCCCATCAACGCGAGCACCACGAACGTCAACGCGAATTGGCCGATGATCATTTTGACGATGTGCTTGCGTTTGAAATGCCCGAGCTCATGCGCCAGCACGGCTTCGATTTCCGGCGGGGTCAGACGTTCGATCAAGGTATCGAAAAAGACAATGCGTTTGGTTTTGCCGAAACCGGTGAAATAGGCATTGCCGTGGCTGGAACGTTTCGAGCCATCCATCACGAACAAACCGCTGGACGAAAATCCGCAGCGCGTGAGCAGCGCCTCGATACGCGCTTTCAACGATGCATCCGCGAGGGGATTGAATTTGTTGAATAGTGGTGCGATGTAGTTTGGATAAATCGCGAGCATCGCAAGACTGAACGCGAGCCACACCAGCCACACATACAGCCACCAATGCGCGCCCATCTTTTCCATCAGCCAGAAAACGACGAGGAGCAACGGGATGCCGATGACGGCGGATAAAGCGAGTCCTTTCAACGCATCGAGGCAATAGAGCGGCCAGGTGGTTTTGTTGAAGCCGAAACGCGCCTCGGTGACGAAGGTGCGGTAAAGATCGAACGGCGTGGAAACGATTGCCGAGACGATTGCAAAACCTGCGACGGTCGCCAATCCCAGCGTGTAAGGGCCTGAGAACCATTTCGCGGCGAGCGAATGGATGAAATACATGCCGCCGCCTAGCGTAAGTGCGACCATCAGGGCCAAATCAACCGCGCTTTCATATAATCCCAATTGCTGCTGTGCAACCGTATAGTCAGCCGCTTTCTGATGCGCTTCAAGGGTAATGGTGCCACTGAATTCTGCGGGGACATCGGCGCGGTGCGCGCGTATATGCGTGATGTGCCGCCACGAGAGGTAGGCGGCGAAACCGGTGCTGAAGATCAGCAGCGCGAGAAAAATCGCGGAAAAATGGGCGGCAGTCATGCCAAAGTGGCTCGTTGAATCATGAGAAAATAGCGCATCACTCTATTTTAAGGCGCATTCGCGGATTGTCATGCCCCAGGATCAAAACAATCTCATCTGGATCGATATGGAAATGACGGGGCTGATGCCGGAATCCGACCGCATTATTGAGGTTGCGATTGTCGTGACAGATGCGAATTTGAATACGATCGCCGAAAGCCCGGTGCTGGTTGTGCATCAACCCGATTCCGTGCTCGACGGCATGGATGCATGGAACAAATCCACCCACAAGAAATCCGGTCTGATCGACAAAGTGAAGGCATCGACACTCACCGACGCCGAGGTTGAGGTGCAGATGATCGAATTCCTGAAAGCGCATGTTCCGGCGAGCACCTCGCCGATGTGCGGAAATTCGATTTGCCAGGATCGTCGTTTCATGGCGCGCGGCATGCCGAAACTGGAGGCCTATTTTCACTACCGCAATCTCGATGTTTCCACGCTCAAGGAACTCGCCAAACGCTGGAAGCCAGAAATCATGGCGGGCATGAAGAAGCATGGCAAGCACGAGGCGCTGGCGGACATTTATGAAAGCATCGAAGAACTCAAATACTACCGCGAGCATTTTTTGAATTGCGGTGCGTGAGCGTCATGCCGCCTCACGCGTCCTGACGCATTTGTCATTTCAATCCGTTGCTATGTTGAGAGTCCCACTTGGCTGAACGCAAGCGCGAAATTTCTCCTGCGATCTGTGACGGCCAAATTCCGTGCGAGAGCTATCCATTCTTGACGCACACGGTGTTTCGTCGACTCGCCTTCGCGATATTCGGGCTGGTATCTTTATTCACTTTGCTTGCGGCACCTTCTGGCCACTCGCAGACGCTGGCCTGGAGCAAGAGTGCCTACGCGACCTATGTTGGCGATGCCAGTCCGTTTTGCGATGCGCTGCCGCGCGCCGCCTATCGCCGAGCGGTCGATAGCTCGGGCAATATGTTTGTCACCGGTTGCGCATCAAACGGCACCAACAATGACATCGTTACCTACAAAGTCAACGGCGCGACGGGGGCCGTGCTGTGGACGACAACCTATAACGGGTCAGCCAATGGTGATGATGCCGGACTCGCGCTGGCGACCGATGCCATTGGCAATGTGGTGATTACCGGTTTCAGCCGCGACGTCGTGGGCGGCGTCAATATCCGCACCATCAAATACAACGGCGCAACGGGTGCCGAAATTTGGAACAAGAGTTTCAGCGAGGCATACGCCGACAGTGCCGATCAGGGAATCGCGATCGCCGTGGATGGCATCGGCAATGTGGTGGTGACCGGCCGCAGCCAAGTGTCGGCCGGTAATACCGACATGCGAACCATCAAATATGACGGCGCGACCGGCGCCGAGATTTGGAATGTTCGATACGACGGTTCAATGACAGACAACGTCGACGCGGCCCGAGCAATCGCAATCGACACCGACACAAACGTGATTGTGGTCGGCACCAGTACAGATTCATCTGGCGTGGCAAACATGCGTGTCATCAAGTATGACAGCGCCAACGGTGCCGAGATGTGGGTCAAAAGCCATTTCAGTTCCGGCGACGGTTTCGCCGAGGGTAACTCGGTGGCGATCGACAATCTCAAAGACATTGTCGTGACCGGGACCTGCCGCTCAGGCGGTGGAGGCTCGGAAATTTGCACGTTCAAGTTTGATGGCACCAGCGGCACGAATTTGTGGACAACGAGTTTCACCGAAGCCAACAGCAATCACACAGGTAGGGCAGTGGCCATTGATGCCAACAATAATGTGGTCGTGACCGGCTGCAGCGGGGCGGATTGCGGCGGAACATTCGGCATCAGCAACGTTTACATGCGGACGATCAAATACAACAGCATGGGTAGTCAGCTCTGGACCAAGTTCCGCACCGCGTCGGGTGATGCGAACGCGCTTGCAATCGATGCGGTCGGCGATGTCATTGTTGCCGGTTATGGCAATCCTGGTTTCAGATCCATGATTGTCGTGAAATACAACGCGATGTTCGGCACAGAGACCTGGGGTGCGCCGTATTCTTTTTCGGCTTTCTCCGGACAAGACGAGGCGATGGCGGTCGCGATCGACAGCTCGGGCAATGTATTGATCATCGGCAAGTCTCGTGCAGCAAACCAGCCCAAGGAAATCCGCGCCATCAAAGTCAACGGTGGAACTGGCGTTGAAATGTGGAACACAGTGCAGCCCGGCGTTCCAACTGGTGTACTGCCGGCACCATTGCCGTTTTCCAGCAAGGCAATGGGTGTGGACAGTAATGGCGATGTGGTCGTCACTGGCTACCATCGAGAGTCCGGCACCACGGAAAGCATGCGAACAATCAAATACAGCGGCGCCAGTGGAAACGAGCTTTGGAATGTCGGATTCAAGGGCAACGCGATCAGTCTTGGCACCAATCGCGGCAACGCGTTGGCAATAGACGCGGCCGGAAATGTCATCGTCACCGGAGTGAGTAGTGACATGATCGGCGGAAAAAATATCCGCACCATCAAGTATGCGGCGGCAACTGGCGCTGAATTGTGGAACGTTTATTTCGACGGTACAGCGGCAGGCAGCGCAGACGAAGCCAACGCAATTGCGGTGGATGTGTCGGGACACGTCATTGTCACTGGTGTGAGCCAGGATGCCAGCGGCGGCAAGAACATGCGCACCGTAAAGTACAACGGCGTCACGGGCAACGAGATCGGGACGTCCGTGTATGAATCGTCGTATGACGATGCTGGCTATTCGGTCGCCACTGATGCAGCCGGCAATGTTTTTGTGACCGGATATAGCAAAGACAGTAGTCCGTTCAGCGTCAACATCCGCACCGTGAAGTATGCCGCAGGCCTTGGACCCCAGCTATGGACGGCGAGTTACCAAGGGCCAGTCAGTGTGGGCGGCAAGGCATTTTCAATTGCGCTCGACAACGCCGGCAATCCGGTTGTTGCGGCGACGAGTTCGGACGGCGGAGAGTTCGAGAATTTCCGCACCATCAAGTACGACGCCGCGACTGGGACGCCAATTTGGAACGTGCGCTACGATGGTAGTTCTAGTGTCAACGACTCCGGTGCCGCAGTGGCGATTGATTCGAGCGGCGATGTCATTGTGACGGGCATGAGTAAGGAGGGTGCTGGGCCTGCGAGCACGTTCACCGTGAGAACGCTTAAGTACCGCGGCAGCGATGGGGTATTGCTATGGTCCACCGGTTACGCGGGTGCGGGTGGAATTTTCGCCAGTGGTTCCGCAGTCGCCCTCGACGCCGCCAAGAACCCCTTCGTTACCGGTTACAGCACCGATCCCGCGCAAGGAACCAATATCCGCACGATCAAATATCTCGGCAGCACCGGTGCCGAAATGATGAACATCGCCTATAACGGCTCGGCCGATTCCGGCGACGCAGGCCATGCGGTGGTCACCGCGATTGGGCCGGGCAATGCGATTCACATTTTGGGCGTCTCCGCCGAGGCGGGCAAACCTGATGCATGGATCGTACGAAAGTTGTTCGACGATAGCGCGCTGGGCGCGCCGACCATCACGTCGGCGATTCCCGGAAACCTGCAAGCGACAATCCAGTTCCTGCCGCCTGCCAGCAACGGCGGCTCGCCGATTATTTCCTACACCGTCACCTGCAGTGGCGGCTTCACGAATACCTCCGCCGCCTCGCCGATCACCGTGACAGGTCTCGCAAACGACGTGATCTACAATTGCACCGTTACGGCAGCCAACAGTTTCGGCGCCGGTCCGGCATCGGTGCCAATTGCGGTGACGCCGACGATGAATCCAAGCCTCGCACTGATGGCAGTGCAATCGCGAAAAATTCATGGCGCGGCGGGGCCCTTTGATTTGCCGGTCACCTACGCGGCCCCAATCGGTGGGCCCGCCATAACGGTTGAACCAAGGGTTATAGGGGCAGGGCACAAGCTGCACTTCCAGTTCAATAATGCCATCACCATTGCGGGCAGTGTGATCGTGACTGACGTCAATTCCAATCCCATCGGTAGCGGCTCGCCACTGCCGTCCGGAAACGATGTCGTCGTGACAGTGGCAGGCGTGCCCGACAACAAACGTGTGCGAGTGTCGCTCACGGGCGTTAATGGCGTGCTAGACGTATCGGCCTCGATTGGATTCCTGGTGGGCGATGTGAGTGAAACCCGATCAGTAAACGCGGCGGATATCAGTAGCGTCAAAGCGCGCATTGGGCAACCGGCGAGCCTCGCCAACTTCAAGGTGGATGTCGATGCGTCCGGCGTCATTGGGCCGACCGATTTGACTCTTGTGAAGGCACGGTCGGGGCTGACTCTTCCGTAACAGGGTGGAACGAAGAAGCTAGCACTGGCGCGCCTTTCGCGGCGAAAGTGGCTACAGAAGCGCGCCGAATAAGGACTCTAGTCCAGCCAGCCCTTGCGTTTGAAGTAGACGAACGGCACCACCACAGAAATCAGCATCAGCGCCAAGGCAAATGGATAGCCGTATTCCCATTCAAGTTCCGGAAAATAGCGCTTGAAATTCATCCCGTAGATGCTCGCGATCAAGGTCGGCGGCAACATCGCGACCGAGGCCACCGAAAAAATCTTGATCACTTTGTTTTGGTTGATGTTGATGAAACCCACCGTCGCATCCATCAGAAAATTGATTTTGTCGAACAGGAACGCGGTGTGTCCATCGAGCGACTCGATGTCGCGCAGAATTTGCCGCGCTTCTTCTGCCTGATCGGCTTCCAGTAGTTTTTGCCGCATCAGAAATGAGACTGCGCGGCGCGTGTCCATCACATTGCGGCGGATGCGTCCGTTCAAGTCTTCTTCGTTGGCCACGCGCGCGAGAATATTGGCGGCTTCGACGTCGGTCATTTTGGTTGTCAATACGCTTTGACTGATTTTCTCCAACTCTGCATAGACGCCTTCCAGCGCATCGGCCGAATATTCCGCATCGGTCGCGTACAGATCCAGCAGCACTTCGCGCGCATCTTCGATGTAGCCGGGCCGCGTTCGCGCGCGCATGCGTACCAGGCGAAACACCGGGAGATCTTCGAGGTGCAACGACAGCAATGAGTTGTTCTTGAGAATGAACGCGACCGGAACATTCCGCGAATCGTCCTCATTGAGTTCGAGCAAGAAATCCGAACGAAGGTGCAACTCGCCGTTTTCGCCCTCGAAGAAACGCGCGCTCGTCTCCAGATCCTGCATGTCTTCCAGCGACGGTAACTCGAGACCAAACAGCGCCTTGATCCATTCGCGTTCGGTGGCGGTCGGCGAGACGAGATCGATCCAGATCGGCTCGGAATTTTTCAGATCCTCGAGCGACTCGACGTGTAGTTGGTTTAGGCGGCGGTTGTTGAGTACGAAGACGTTCAGCATGGTGTCACGTCAGGGCTGGCCGAGGAAGAGGTAGAAAATTCCGTTGCGGCTGCGCGCACGGCCATAGCCAAAATAAAGTGGGCCGACGAGAGATTCGATGCCAAGAAAAGTTGTGAATGATTTTCTGGTTTCGACATCGCCGAGCTTTTGACTTGGGAAAGCGGTCACTCGAGCAAATTCCGCCGAAAGGCCAACGAACATGCTTCTGCCGAATACATTGCTGAATTGCCCCATATTTCGGTTATAGGAAAGTCGTCCAAATGCAACCGCATCGCCAAGAAGTTCACCTGGACGATATGCGGACAACTGCAAAAATCCGCCAAGAGAATATTGATTGAAGGCGGAGAGCCCCACATTTTTCAATGAACGTCCGTAGCGTCCGGCCAGCGAAAACGTATTTGCACCAAAGGAAAGATGATCGCGGTAATTGACCTCCACTTTGCGAAACTCGTCTTTGGCACCCAATGAATCCAAACTCGCAAAGTAGTCGAATTGAAGAATACGACCCTCTCGCGGAAAATTCGCATCGTCGAGACTGTCATACAAAAATTTTGCGCGAATGCCGCCTTCCTTGAATTTTTGTTCAGGGAACTGACTGTTGCCGATGTTAAGTGCGGATTTGTTGCTTGACTGGATCGCGCCGATACGAAAAATGGAATTGCGCGTCAAGTCATAGCCAATATCGAGAGTTGTTGCGTTGGTGGAAAGCAGGAATTGCGTCAATCGAATTCCATTGACGAAAAAATCAACGGGGTGATAAGAAACCTCAAATCCGGGCGAAATGCTGACGGCGTTTAAAAATCCAGTCGCGCCCAGTGGCTGGAAAAACTGAGAAGCAAATCGCCGATCTCGTCCAAGCTGAAGATCGTTTCGCCATTCCGCGCCGTAGGAATTGACTTGCGTTCGCAGGTACCGCGCCAATAAATTGAATCGGCCTTCGCCTTGCGTATCGGCGGACATTGTCAGGCCAAACCGCAAGTAATTCGGCCCCCATTGCTTCTCGCGTGCATCGACTGTCAATACATTATGTCCGCTATCGTTGAGCAGGCTGTAGTTGATGCGCTCAAAGTATCCTGTGCCAAACGCGCGGCTGATGCCAGAATTGATTTTCTTGAAGTCGATGGTTTCGCCGGGCTGAATGCCGAGCGTGCGTTTGAGTTCGTCCGAGTTGGCTCGCTCGAGTCCGGTGATGCGCAGTTCGCCGAGACGCTCGTTGATTCCCATCGGCGTAGTCGCGCGCGCCAGTTGAATGCGGCGATGGGTGACATATTCGTCCTGCGGCATGCTCAGCCGCGCGAGTGAATCGGCCATCGCTCGCGTAGTCGCGGCACCAATCGTGATGGCGTCGCCAACCAGATTGAAGTCGGTCGCGCCGATTGTCTCCAGTGGCGGCGATATCAGGATGTCTTTTTTGGTCATCGAGTCGATCGATGCACGCACATTCTGTTCGGTGAGAATGTTGACCATTTGCAAGGACACACCGACGAGCGTTTGAATGTCATTGCGCTTCAAGAGCGGCGTACCGATGTTGACGACGATGACGATATCCGCACCCATCGCGCGGGCAACGTCCACCGGAAGATTACGAGTCAAGCCGCCATCGAGGTAGATGCGATCGCCGATTTGATATGGCGCAATGGCACCCGGCACCGACATCGATGCGCGCATGGCGTCCGTCAACCGGCCATGATCGAACACCACCATACGACCGCTCTCGGCATCCGTTGCGACGGCGCGAAAGGGGATCGGCAAATCATCGAATACCACGCCGGGGGATACGCTGCGGGTCAATTGGCTGAACAGTATGTCGAATTTCTGGCCTGAAATTGCGCCGGGCGGCAAACGTAAACCACCGTCTTTTACGCCAAGTTCCAAGCGCAACAACCGGTTCTGGTCTTCCTCTTTGCGCAAAAAACTGCGATCACCGCGAGGTGATTCGTCGCTGAGCAGACGATCCCAATCTTCACTGCGCAGACGCTGTTCCATTTCTTCGGCCGACGTGCCCGACGCGTAGGCGGCCCCCACGAGTGCACCCATACTGGAGCCGGCGATGTAGTCGATCGGGATGCGCAGTTCTTCGAGAACTTTGATGACTCCGACTTGCGCCGCCCCGCGCGCGCCGCCACCGGATAGTACGAGTCCTATCTTTGGCCTTGATTTGGCCGTCGTCGGCTCAGGTGAGTTGGTTTGCGCTTGTGCCGATATGGCCGGGAACGCGGCAATCAACGCTGACGCGCCGATCGAAATGAGAGTGAAAATGGCTCGATGAAAAATCACCGGCGTATTGTAACGCGGAGCGGTCGCCATTCCCGCTCCATAACTGCAATGTCAGCGCGATGTGACGACGGATTTTGCGGGGGTTTCCGGGGAAATCCGAAACCATGCCGCGTACATCGCCGGCAGGAAAAGCAGCGTCAGCAGTGTTGCGACAAACAGTCCACCCATGATCGATACTGCCATTGGCCCGAAGAAGTCCGAACGGGTGAGCGGAATCATCGCAAGCATTGCGGCAAGCGCCGTGAGTGTGATCGGGCGAAAGCGGCGCACGGTCGCGTCGATCACTGCACTAAATGGAGCATGCCCCGCTGCGATATCCTGTTCGATCTGATCGATCAGGATCACCGAGTTTCGCATGATCATGCCGAATAAAGCGATGGTGCCGAGCATCGCGACAAAGCCGAACGGTTTGTTGAACAATAGCAGCGCCATCGCGACACCAATCAGGCCCAGCGGCGCGGTGAGCACCACCATGATCACCCGCTGAAAACTCTTCAACTGGATCATCAGCACTGTGAACACGACACCGAAGAACAGCGGCATGCCGGCGTTGATCGACGCCTGACCCTTGGCGCTTTCCTCGACCGCGCCACCGACGTCGATTCGGTATCCGAGCGGCATTTGGGCGCGAACCGGTGCGAGCAACGCGTCGACCTGGCCGGTAACGGTGGCCGGTTGCAGGCCTGCCCGATAGATGTCGGCGCGTACGGTGACGGTCGGCAATCGGTCGCGCCGCCAGATCACGCCTTCCTCAAACTCGTAGCGAACCTTGGCGATTTGCGTGAGCGGCACCGCTTTACCGGTGCGCGTAGGGACCGCGAGGCTTTCCAGCAGATGTAATTTGGCGCGTTCGTTGGCCGGGCCGCGGATCAGCACTTCGATCAACTTGTCGCGTTCCCGGTAGAACGTCGCCTGCACACCGTTCAACGAAGTGTTGAGGAATGCCGATAGTTCCTGCGATGTCACGCCCAGCAATCGCGCTTTGTCTTGATCGACATCGAGTCGAATTACTTTGGAGCGCTCATCCCAGTCGAACTGTACGTTTTCAAGTCCGGGGTTTTCCCGCATGACGGCGGCGACTTGCGCGGCGATCTCGCGAATGGTCGGAATGTCTTCGCCTGAGACACGAAACTGCACCGGAAAACCAACCGGCGGGCCGTTTTGCAGTTCAAGTACTCGGGTGCGGATCTCAGGAAAGTCGCTCTTGAACACATTGATCAGTCGTGCGCGCAGCTCGACCCGAGCGGCGACACTGTTGGTGGTCACCACGAATTGGGCGAAGCTCGGCGCAGGCAATTGCTGATCGAGAGGAAAGAAGAACCGCGGGCTGCCGGTGCCGACGTAGCTTGCGTAATTGTCGAACAATTCCCTTTGCCCATTCAGAAATTTTTCCATTTTCTTGACTTGCGCTTCGGTCGCCTGAAACGAGGAACCTTCGGCGAGTTTCAGATCGATCAGCAATTCGACCCGCGTGGAAGACGGAAAAAATTGTTGCTGCACGAATTTGAACGCGAAAATTGATCCGGCGAAAAGCAACACCGTGACCGCGATGACCGTGCGGCGGTGGGTAACGCACCATGCGACCGACTCCCGGAAACGTCGATAAAAGGGCGTGTTGTAGACGGCGTGTTCGTCATGCGCGGGCGCATCCCCCATTGGCGCTTCGGGTGCAATGCGCGCGGAAAGGCGCGCACCGATCAGCGGAATTTTCGCAAGCCATCCGGCGACGCGGCGGGTGCGTGGTGTCACCACGGGTCTGCCGTTCACGTAGTCTGGTAGCAAATGAAACCCCAGATAGGGTATGAAAATCACCGCTGCAAACCAGGAAATGATCAGCGCGAGCGAGGTCACCTGAAAAATCGAGCGCGTGTACTCGCCCGTGCCGGAACGCGCGGTTGCAATTGGCAAGAAACCGGCCACGGTGACCAGCGTGCCGGTAAGCATCGGAATCGCGGTCGAGGTGTAGGCAAAGCTCGCCGCCTTGGCGCGGTCCCAGCCTTGCTCCATTTTGATGGCCATCATCTCAACCGCGATGATCGCGTCGTCCACCAGCAAGCCCAGGCCTAGAATCAACGCGCCCAATGAAATTTTGTGCAGGCCGACATCGAACAGGTACATGAAAAAAAATGTCAGGGCCATCACCAGCGGAATCGACAACGCGACCACCAGACCGGTGCGCACGCCCAAACTGAAAAACGTCACGGCAAGGACGATGACGATCGCCTCCGCCAATGAACGAACAAATTCGCGAACGCTGTTCCTTACCGCACGCGGCTGATCATTGACGCGGTGTAGTTCGAGGCCGATCGGCAAGGTCTTCTCGAGTTTTTCCAGCGTCGCGTCGAGGTTGTGGCCCAATTGCACGATATCGCCGCCTTGACGCATCGCGATGCCTAGCCCAAGCGCCTCCTGACCAAGGTAGCGCATCTTCGTGAACGGTGGATCGGCGAAACCGCGCACCACATGCGCAATATCGCCGATCTTGAATACGCGGTTGTTGGCGCGGATGGTGAAATTTTTGATCGCGTCCACGCTGTCGAAGGCACCGGTCGCACGCACGAAAATCTTGTCGGTCGCGGTCTCGAACGCGCCGCCCGGCGCAACCGCATTTTGCGCTTGCATCGCGGCGATGATGGTGGCACCGTCGATACCGAGTGTGGCGAGCTTGACGTTTGAAAGTTCGATAAATATTTTTTCTTCCTGCTCGCCGATGATGTCGACTTTCGCGACGTCGGGCAAGCGCAGCATTTCGCGGCGGACGCGGTCGGCGTACAGCTTCTTGTCGGCATAGCTGTAACCCTCGCCGGTGATGGCGAAGATGTTGCCGAAGGTATCGCCGAATTCATCGTTGAAAGAAGGGCCGATCACGCCTTGTGGCAGCGATTGGCGAATGTCGCCAACGCGCTTACGCACCTGATACAACGTTTCCGGCACGACCGAAGCGGGTGCCGCGTCGTTGATCGCGAAGAAAATCAGTGATTCGCCGGGACGCGAGTAGCTTCGCACGAAGTTTACGTTGGGCACTTCCTGGAGCTTTCGCTCAAGCCGCTCCGTTACTTGCTGATCGACTTCAGCGGCCGACGCACCCGGCCAATTCGTGCGGATCGTCATGAACTTGAACGTGAACGGCGGATCCTCGGATTGACCCAAATGGCCGTAGGAAAATACGCCCATAAAACCCAGCACGATGATCATGTACAGCACCAGCGGCTGATGCTTTAACGCCCACTCGGACAAATTGAAATTTTTCACGGCGAGCGGTCAATTCAAGTAACGGTTTTTCGCGATCTTCGGTGGCGCGTCCGCCGCGTCGGCGGGCACCGAGGCGATTTTTCCGTCACCCGTTACTTGTGGATCGGTGATGGGCTTGACGACTTCACCCTCGCGCAATTTGTGTACGCCGGCGGCAACGATAACATCGCCGATTTTTACACCACCCTTGATGATCGCCGCGTTTTCCCGGTATTGAATGACCGTAACGGGCTTCAAACTCACTTTGCCATCGGCTGCGATCTGCCAGACGCCGGTCACCGGTCCTGCGGCACCGTTTTTCACATACAACGCCGACAACGGCACCGCGATCGTACCCTCCTCATTGGCACCGACGAACACCGCGTAAGCACTCATGCCAAGTTGAACGTTCTCATCAGCATTTTGCAAGGTGATGCGAATCGCATAGGTACGCGTGATGGGATCGGCGGCACCGCTGACTTCGCGGATCTTGGCGGCGTAGTATTTTTCCGGATGCGCCCAAGTCGCGATGCGGAGATCCCGCACCGGGGCGGCTTTCGCGCCAAGCCGGCGAAAGTCGGCGATCTTTGATTCGGGCGCGCTGATAGAAAGCTCTTTTTCTGCGGGGTCAGCGATGCGCATGACCGCCTGACCGGCGGCAACGACTTGTCCCGCCTCAGCGATCACTTGCGTGACGACGCCATCCTGCTCAGCGGTGAGGGTTGCATAACTTGCCTGATTGGTTGAGACGTTTGCCTGCGCGCGCGCGGCTTCGAGCCGCGCCTTGGCCGCATTGGCGACATTGAGTTTCTGGTCGAGCGCAGATTGGCTGACGAACCCTTTGTTGAAGAGATCCTTGAAGCGTTGAAATTCCGCGTCGGCAAAGGTGGCTTCGGTTGCGGCCGCATTGACGTTGGCACTGGCTGAATCCGCACCAAGCTTCACATCCTGAGGATCCAATTGCGCGAGTGCCTGGCCGCGTTTGACGATGCTGCCTTGCTCAACTAATCGCGCAATAATTTTGCCGCCGATCCGGAACGCGTGATCCGCCTCGCGGCGGGCGCGAATTTCGCCGGGATAGACATCGGCATCAACGCCGGAACTTTCGCCGATTTTGAACGCAAGGGCAGGGCGCACGACGTTGCCCGTCTCAATATGCTTGGTGCAAGCGGTGAACTGCGTCACTGCAACCAGCGCAATGAGGAAAATAGCGCGTAATGGTTTGTTTATAAACACATTGTCACAAAAACTGCTGACGGGATTCATAATGGCCGGCCTATCGAGGATTCGCGAATATAACTGACTGGTCGGTAAGTTACGCCAATTTTTGATTCGTGTCAACGGGGCCCGTGTGATTTTCATGGAGTCAATTTGATCGTCAAAGTCGGCGATACTCCATTCACGGTTGCTACGATCCGTACGCCAAAAATTTGGTCGAGTCGAATTAATCGATGACGTCAAAATGACGCCGTCAAAGTCAAACCAGTCGTACGCAACGCCGCAAAATACCTCGCAATGCCCTAATATCATTGGAATTCCGCAAAACCTTCAACGAGGTAACCGCATGAGTGATCCAACGACATTGATTTCAGTTTCTGCAGATGCGTTCAATTGCAATCGAGATCGCCGACGATTCATCGAATTCACGCTCGCATCAGCGGTCTTGCTGGCGCTGTCGCCGCGCGCGTTCGCACTTTCCCTGGCGGATTTGTCGGACAAGGATACCGATACCGGCATCAAAGCCGCGCTGGAACGCGGCGCGACGATTGCCGTGTCATTGCTCGGAAAACAGGATGGTTTCTGGGCGAACGATCAGGTGCGTATTCCGCTGCCGGACTGGATCAAGAAATTCGAGCGCGCCATTAAAGTGATCGGCAAGGCCAAGGAAATCGACGCGATGAAAATCGGCGTGAACCGCGCGGCGGAACAAGCGGTTCCGCAGGCCAAGGCATTGCTGGTCGCCGCGGCAAAGGGCATGAGTGTGCAGGACGCGCGGACAATTTTGTATGGCGGTGACAATTCCGTGACGAAATTTTTCCAGGAAAAAAACGGAAATATCACTCGCGCAGAAATTCTTGCCTGTCGTATCCAGTGTCACCAGCCGGATTGGGCTCGCGCAGCAATACAATTCGCTGGCAGAACAAGTGCAACAAACGGGGCTCGTCAAATTGGCACCGGAGCAGCAGCGGGTCGAGAGCCATGTGACGAAAAAAGCGCTCGATGGACTCTATTTCATGATCGGCGAAGAAGAGAAAAAAATCCGCAAGGATCCGGTCGGCACCGGCAGCGACATCCTCAAGCGCGTTTTTGGCGCGATCAAGTAGCGCGCAGTTCGACGTCGCCAATTGAATCGCGGAAAATCTTATTCACTTTCCACCCAGTTTCGGGTGCGCTCGACGGCGCGCCGCCATGTCCGCATTTTGAGCTTCGCTTTTTCGCGATCAATGCCGGGCACAAAAGTGCGATCCTTTGACCAAAGCGCCGCGATTTCCGCCGGCGAATCCCAGAAACCCACTGCGAGGCCGGCCAGATACGCGGCCCCAAGCGCCGTTGTTTCGGTGATGGTGGGGCGGATCACATCGACGCCGATCAAGTCTGCCTGAAATTGCATCAACAAATTGTTGACGGTTGCCCCGCCATCAACGCGCAGTTCCGCAAGCGGTATGCCGGCGTCTTCGCGCATTGCTTCAACAAGTTCGGCGCTTTGATAAGCAATTGCTTCGAGTGCCGCACGCGCAATGTGGCCACGGTTAGTGCCCCGGGTGAGCCCGAGAATCGCGCCACGTGCATTCGCATCCCAATGCGGGGCACCCAACCCGGCAAACGCTGGCACCATGAATACACCGTCGGTATCGGCGACAGACGCCGCCAAGGCTTCGATTTCCGTGGAACCGGCGATCACACCCAAACCATCTCGCAACCATTGCACTGCGGCACCGCCAATAAATACACTGCCCTCCAAGGCATACCGGGTTTCGTCGCCAAATTTACCGCCCAACCGCCAGGCGACGGTTGAAATCAGTCGATGTTTTGAAACCACGGGCTTATCGCCAGTATTCATCAGCATGAAACAGCCGGTGCCGTAGGTGTTTTTCACCATGCCGGGCTGATGGCATGCCTGGCCGAACAGCGCGGCTTGCTGGTCGCCGGCAATACCGCCGATCGGAATGCCTGACGGCAGCCCTTCGCAGCAGGTTTCACCCACCACATCACTTGAACTGACAATTCGTGGCAGTACTTCGCGTGGAATGTCCATCAATGCCAACAATTCGTCGTCCCAATCAAGTTTATGGATGTCGAACAGCAACGTGCGCGACGCATTTGATACGTCGGTGGCATGCACCTTGCCTTCTGTAAGGTTCCAGATTAGCCAACTATCCACCGTGCCAAACGCCAATTCACCGCGAGATGCGCGCTTACGCGCATTCGGAACATGATCCAGCAGCCACTTCAATTTGGTGCCGGAGAAATAAGCGTCGACAACGAGTCCGGTCTTGTCGCGGATAAGCGCCTCGGTACCCCGCGCCTTCAACTCGTTGCAGGTGTCGGCGGTGCGTCGATCCTGCCAAACAATGGCGGGGGCGATTGGCACGCCGGTGGCGCGATCCCAGACGATTGTAGTTTCACGTTGATTCGTGATACCGATCGCGGCGATCTCCGACGCATCCGCCGAATCTTTGGACAGGCTGCCCATCCACTCGAGCGCTTCACGGGCGACCGACAATTGACTCCGCCAGATTTCAACGGCGTCGTGCTCGACCCATCCCGGCTGCGGGAAGTGCTGGGTGAATTCGCGTTGCGCCACGGCCCGCACATTACCCGCGTGGTCGAAGAGGAGTGCGCGCGAACTGCTGGTACCCTGGTCGAGGGCGAGGATGATTTTCATGGCGATAGTTAACCTCATCTGACGTGAAGGGCTGACACGGCTGGATTGCGTGCTGTAAAATAATGGTATAAATAGTGCCGTCGCATCGTTGCGTTGATATTTTAGTCTGGGCGGCGGTGTGCACGGCAACAAGTTCGGCAAGCGCGACATTACAGCGCGCCAACCTGACGAACAAATGTTTTTCCGGAGAATACATGGGCCTGCTCGACGACCTTAAAAAAGAGGCTGACAGCCTCAAAAATCAGGAAGCGGAGCGTTCGCAGTCAATCAAAGCCAATGCGGCCGCCGTTGACCGCGCGCTGCGGAAGACGTTTCAATACATGTACGAACTGTTCCGGCAGCTCAATGTAGTCAGACCGGCTTGTCCACTTGCTTATGATTTGCTGACCGTCGGCAAGATTGACGGGCTTGTGCAAGAAAACTATCGCATTGAATTCCGCACCACGCAGCGCGACAATAAAGAACACTACGAGAACCTCACTGTCGTGTTCAAGCGCACCAAGCCGGAAATATTGACCGTCAAGCGCGACGCTGAATCGATCGAGCGATTCCGCGATTTGCTATGGCAGAACAATATGCGCTTCACCTCGGAGCCATTCCGCAATGAGCGCCGCGTGATCGTCAATGAAGTCTTCAAGATTAACTGCGAGATTATTTGCGGAGCCGACATCGTCGGCGATTATGAGACCGGCACGATCCGATTCAAGCTGAAGAATGTCGAGGATTTTGGCCCGACCGTGTACACCTTGGAGCCCGATACCGTCAACGACCACACGCTGGAAGAGTTGGCCAAATTGTTCATGGGCAAGGAGTCCAACTTCAAGAACTTCAATCGCCGGGCCGCATTCAATCCGACTTCAACAGGGCAGATGGGCCGCACCCCCGCCCCAACAAAAGCGACGCAGTATGTGGCGAATGCCGCCCCCAGCGCACGCGAGGAGGAAGAGAAAAAAGGCGGCTTGTTCGGTTCGTTGAAATCGGTGTTCAAAAAGCCGTCCGAATAAACACCGAGTACAAACTGACAATGAAAAAAGCCGCGTCAGTGACGCGGCTTTTTTTTCGACGACCACCTGCTTATTTTTTGACCTGCAATGCGGCAATACGCACTTCGATCGGCGGATGCGTGGAAAACATCGCCATGAAGCCCGCCTTGTCGCTGATGCCCGATGCGGCCATGCTCTTCGGCAATTCACCCGGTGCCAAGCCACCAAGACGCGCGAGCGCGTTGACCATCGGCTGCGGCGACCCCATCAGGGACGCGGAGCCCGCATCGGCGCGAAATTCGCGTTGACGCGAAAACCACGCGACGATGATGGACGCCAACATTCCGAAGATAATCTGGCAGACGATGTCGGTGATGTAATAGCCGATTCCCGGGCCGCCACGGTCGTTTTTCAGTAGTACGCGATCGACGAAATAGCCCACCACCTTTGACAGGAATACGACGAAGGTATTCACGACGCCCTGGATTAACGTGAGGGTGACCATATCGCCGTTGACCACGTGGGCAATTTCATGTGCGAGCACCGCTTCAACTTCTTCTTTGGTCATCGATTCGAGCAATCCCGTCGAGACTGCGACCAGCGACGAATTCTTGAACGCACCCGTGGCGAACGCATTCGCGTCACCTTCGTAAACAGCAACTTCGGGCATGCCGATATTGGCTTTGTTGGCGAGCCGGCGCACGGTTTCAACCAGCCAGCGTTCGGTTTCGTTCTGTGGATTGTCCAGCACTCTGGCGCCCGTGCTCCACTTCGCCATCGGCTTCGAAATCAACAGTGAGAAAATGGCACCGGTGAAACCAACCACCGCCGAAAACGCCAGCAGCATCGGCAAATTCAGGCCTTTCGCGGTGAGATATTGATTGACACCCAATGCGCTGGTGACGACGCCCAGCACCATCATTACTGCGAGGTTCGTCAACAGGAATAGAAAGACACGTTTCATTCTTCAGTCTCCAATACAAGGAATTGCCAACGCGGGAATTGTACCGCGGCGTTCAAGAAACACGCGCGTGGAACGATTGCCGCCACTGCGTCAAAATCGGGGCAGAAGCGCAGATTTCAAGACTTGGAAGGGTTTTCCTGCGCATGTTTGACGCGCTGCGCGAAAACCCCGCCACCGACCAGTACCAGCGCGATACTCCAGAACACAGGGCCCATGCCCAGCGCCGCGCCGACTGCGCCAAACAGGAGCGGCATGACTGTCTGACTGCCATTGATGAGCGTGGTTCTTAGGCCAAGCGCCTCGCCGGCACGCCCAGCCGGAGCGGCATCATGCAGCAACATCATGACCATCGGTTGCGGCGCACCGAGGCCGAGGCCGAGCAAGAACATGATTGCCATCATTGTGCCGACGTTAGTCGTGAACGGTAGTCCGAGAAAGCTGATCCCTGCGATGAATAGCGACGCCACCAGCACCGACCAGGGCGCGATGCGGTTGATAAAAAACGGTGTCGCGAGACGGACGGTGAAGGTTGCGGCGGCGAAAGTGGCCATGACGAGTCCGATTTCGGATGCGGACAGGCCGATGTTGGTGCCATGCACGGGGATCGCAAATGCGTACACATCCCAAGCGACGGTGAGGATTGCCATGGTGATGAATAGTTGCCGCAATCGGGCGTCCCGCAACAGATCCAGGATATTTCCGGTTGGCGCATCGTGTGGGCGCGGTGTCGGCACCGGTAACGGCACCAATTTCAATGCCAACGCAAGAATCGGCAACAACGTGAACGCCGCCAGCAGAAGGAACGTCGTGCGATGCCCGAAGTTATCGATGCCGACACCGGAGAGAATGGGCGCGATGAAAGCCGACGTGGAGAAACCCATCGCGACATAGCTGAAATTCACCGCCCGATATTCCGGCGGCGACAACTCGCCCACCGCGTGATACGCGGCCACATTGATCAACATGAACGCGACGCCGACAATGATGCTCGTGGCATAGAGCACCGTCAAACCGGGGATCAGGAAGGGCAATAGCGTACCAATGCAAACGGTCACGGAGCCGAGCAATAAAGGTTTTTCCATGCCGACGCGGTCGATCCAGCGCCCCGCGGAGACCGATAGCAGCGCCGGCAACAACGCGTACAGCGCCAAGAGCGTGCCCACGGTCAATGCGGATTCGCCTTGGTGTATCGCATAGAGCGAGACCGTCACCCGGCTGCCGCTGAACGCGATGTGATCAAGCACCAGCAAAATAATGACGAGGGGCAGGGGACGCATGGGGCAGGGGGCGGCGAGGAGAGAAAGGGGGGCGGTGATGCTGCGGGAAAATACAGCGATCAGGATGTGCTGCTTCGCCGCATCGCCAAGGCGACACCCAGTGAAGTAATAATTATGCCCGCAATCGATATTGCTGATGGCGCAAGTCCAAACCAACCGTACTCGATGGCAACGGCAAAAATGGGCGGCAAATACATCATGCTCGTCACGCGGGTGGCTTCGCCGCGCCGCATCAGCGTGTGCAGCGCATTCACGCCTAGCAATGAGGCGAGCAACACCAGAAACGCGATCGAACCCAGCAGCGGCCAGGTCCATTCGACTTTGGCACTCTCAAACATGATGCTCATTGGTGCCAAAACGATCAGCGACGTGGCAAACTGGATTAGCGCGCCGCTGCGAAGATCGACCTCCGGGCAAAATCGCCGCTGATAAAGCGTGCCGACAGTCAATGCGGCGAGGCCGATGGTCACCGCCAGCAAACTTCCCGCCGTTGCGGCGCGCATATCGATCTTGTGCCAGACGATCAGCGCAACACCCATGAAACCCAGGGCGATTCCAAGCCACTGCAAACGAGACGGACGTTCGCGAAACCAGCCGACCGCGATAATCGCGGTGGCAAGTGGCTGCAGAGCCAGAATTACGGCCGCGATCCCGGCCGACATGCCGAGATACTGTGCATAGTGGCTGCCGGAAAGATGTATCGCATGCATCAGCAATCCGGCCACAATGATGTGCAACCACTCGCACCGACCGCGTGGCCAGCGCGGCTTCAACCACCACAGCAGTGGGATCAGGCAAATCAGCCCAAACGCAAAACGTAGCGACAGGAAAGTGAAGGGCGCCGCATATTGAAGGCCAATTTTGGTGGCGACGAATCCTGAGCCCCAGATAACCACAAAGTACCAGGCGAGAAGCGCGTCGGTGTTGCGCGAATTCTTGCTATTCATTTTCCAGCTCAACCCAACGCAAACTGCAAAAAGCCTACGCGCTGGCACCCGTTTCGTTCGGCTGCATCGGCTGGGATGGTTTCTCGATTTGCAGCGACTCGCGCGCGCGTTGACCAATATGACGAGAGGTGAGAGCCGAGAGTCGACCGCGCAACAAATTGTTTGCAGCAAATTAAATGCGCGTCAGGCATAGGTTCGACTAAAAGGGAAAATCGACTGGCAAGTCCGGTCACTGGCGATTTGGCGTCGAATGTATCACTCGGCACCTTCTTGTTGGGGCATGAGTTTACGTCTTGTGGCGCGCGTTCGATTTCGACAAAGAGGCTCCACCTTACGCGAGTAACCGATTGCGCATCAAATTGCTGATCGTGTCGACCATGGCCACCAGCACGATCATCGCGATGAGTATGGTGCCGGTTTCGCGATACTGTAGGAGTGAGAGGTGGAAATAGAGCATTTGTCCAAGGCCGCCGGCTCCGGCCACGCCCAGCACGCTGGCGGCGCGAATATTGTTTTCCCACCGGTACAGGGTATAGCCCGTCAATTGCGGCGTGATGAGCGGCAAGGTGCCATAGCAGAATGCGGGAACCGGATTCACACCGTGACGGCGCAATGCCGCCATCGGCTCAGGGGAGGCGTTTTCCAGCGATTCTGCGAACAACCGACCCAGCACGCCGGTCGTATGCAGGGCCAACGCCAAGGTGCCGGGAAACGGCCCGAGGCCAGCGGCGATCACCAGCATTGCCGCCCACACCAACTCGGGGATTGCCCTCAGGACATTCAAAATAAATCGAACGGGTGCCCGCCAAGCCGCACCCCAATAACCGGCCGCCGGCAACGCGAGGACGATTCCCCCGAGCATTGCGAGCAAAGTTCCCAACCAGGAGATCGCCAATGTCTCGACGAATGCGAAGGCGATTTTTTTCAGGAATGGCGTGTCCATCGCCGGCGGAAAAAACGCGAATGCGAGTTCGGACATGCTGCGCATCGCCTCGAGTCCGAACAGGCTGGACCAATCGCCGGTGAGACTCGCGAAAGACGCGGCCAGCAAGGCGAGCAATGCGGCACACACGAGCCAGCCTCGCCGGCGCGGCGCGGCGGATCGGTCGACCTCTGAAGCATTTGCGTTCATGCGAGCAGCTTTCGCAAATACTTGCTCGCCAGATCCGCAATCCAGACCAACGCCACAAAAATCGCCAGGAAGGAAAATATTTCACCACCGGCGAGCATGCGCATCGACAACTCCATTTGCTGTCCGAGGCCGCCTGCGCCGACAAAGCCCATCACCACCGAGGCGCGAATCGCGCACTCCCAGCGGTAGACCGTATACGACACCAGTTCCGGCAGACAAGCCGGCAACGCGCCGTAGAAGAACGCCTGCAAGCGGCCGGCACCGTTTCGCAGCAGCGCGCGGGTCGGCTCGGCTTCGGCGGACTCGAAAATTTCCATGAACACCTTGCCGAGCATGCCGCCATAGGTCAGCGCAATCGCCATGACGCCCGCCGTGTCGCCCAGCCCGACGGCACGCACGAACAGCAACGCCCAGACCAGCTCCGGAATGCTGCGCAGCGCGATCATCAGCCAGCGAACCGCGTAGCGCAGGGAATGACAAAAGAAACACATGCGGCCGACACCGATCATCGATATCGACAACGATTGATTGGCAAGGAGTGACAGCGGAATCGCGATGATCAGCGCGAGAAAAATGCCGACCGTCGCGATCGCCACGGTTTTCCAGGTTGCTTCCGCAGCAAGTTTCAGAAATTCCGCGGAATGCGCCGGTGGCAAAAACGTCGCGAGAAATTGCTTGGCAGCTTTGAGACTGGTCGGCTCGAAAAAAACCAGTGGATTGAATTCCGCGAAGTAGCCGACGGGCAACAATACAACGACGAACAGGATCGCGAGCGAGAGCCGACCACTCCACGCGGGATCGCGCCATCGCTCGGGGGTCAACGTGTGGGACATCAGTAACAGCGTGTCAGCTTGGGGTTCGAGTCAGCACTCTCCGGCAACGCAAAATCGCTCGCCGCCAGCGAGAGTTCGGGGCCGTAAAGCGCGGCGAGTTGCGTTTCCTGCAAGGCATCAGCGCGGGTATCAAACTCCACCTGGCCATTGCGGATGCCGATTAGCCGGGTAAAGTGGCTGCGCGCCAAATTCACGTCATGCAGGCTTACCACCATGGTCGCGCCGCGATCCGTCGCCTCGGCTTGCGCCGTTTCCAGTGCCGATGCCCCTAGCACCGGGTCCAGTGACGAAACCGGTTCATCGAGCAAAATCAGTGGCGCGTTCGACAGCAGCATACGGGCAAGACCCACACGCTGGCGCTCGCCACCCGACAATCGGTCGCAGCGCAGCGTGAGTTTGTTGCCGAGACTAAATCGTTCGAGTGCTCGCGTGGCGGCGGGCGCGTCGATCGGATAAACGAGGGAACGCAGCGCTTGCCAACTGCTCATTTGCGGCAAGCGTCCGGCGAGCACGGCATTGACGACACGTTGCCGCGGCGGCAACGGCGGCGCTTGCGGCGCAAGGAATACGCGCGCGCGCAGCCGATGGCGCTCAACGTCGCTGCACTGCCATGGGTCGACATTGAACATCGACACGGTGCCACTGGCGGGGCGGTGGGCGATCGCAAGCGTGTGTAGCAATGTGGTCTTACCTGCACCGCTTGGCCCGATGATCGCGACTTGCTCACCTTCGGCGAATGCCAGCGTCACCTGGTCGATGGCGAGACGTGACTCCTGTCCTCCACCAAGCCGAACCGACACGTTGTCGAGGAAAAAGGCCGGGGAGGTCACGCAGTGGGCTCTATCAATGAGAAGGTAGTCTTGATTTGCATAAAGTGTATGCGGTCCTCGAGAGCGCTAGGGCGTGCGAACCGATGCGGTCACGGACGAAAGCGGGCCAGGAATCGACATGGCGTTTCGCCGTGAATGCATGGATTCAGATTGTGCCGCCGCAAAGTTAAGCAGCAATTGCGGCGACACCGGTGCGAAGGCGTCAGACTATTTCAGTAGGCCGGCTGATTTCGCGGCTTCCTCGATGCTTTTGTAATTTTCCGGCTTGGTTGGAATGAAACGCGTGGCGCGTTGCAACGCGAGGATTTCTTTGTGTTCCGGAATGCTTGCATCGAGCGCCAGAAACGCGTCGGTCAATTTCTTCACCAGCGCCGGGTCAAGATCACCGCGGACGGTCCAGTTGTAATCGTAGTAGCCGGGAGTGGTGTAGAACACCTTTACCTGGCTGGCATCGATTTTCTTTTCCGCGAGCATTTTTTCGTAAACCGAAATATTCAATGCGCCCGCATCGACTTTTCCGCCCGCAACTTGCAATGCGGTTGCGTCATGTGCGCCCGAAAACGCGACGCGGCGGAAGGCTTTGTCCGGGTCGATCCCTTCTTTCATCAGGTAGTAGCGTGGCATCAGCGAACCCGAGGTCGAAGACGGCGCGCCAAACGTGAAGGTCTTGCCGTTCAAATCTTTGAGGCTGTTGATGCCGCTGTTCGGCTGGGTAATGAAGACGGATTTGAATTTTTCGTCCTCTTCACGCTGGGCGATCGGGATTGCGTTTCCCGTCTTCAGCCGCGCCTGCACAAAGGTAAAGCCGCCGTACCAAACCATGTCGATTTTTTTTGCCGCCAAGCCTTCTACCGTGGCGGCGTAATCTGTGACGGGCGTGAATTCGACTTTCATGCCGATCTTGCTTTCAAGATACTTGCCGAGCGGCGCAAATTTGCGCTGCAGTTCGGTGGGGTTTTCATCGGGAATCGCCGAGACCTTGAGGCTGGTCTGCGCCAGCGCGGTACCGGAAAGCAGCACCGCGAAGAGACCGATGAGACTTTTGAGTGTCAGTGATTTGGAAGGTATCAACATGTTGAAATCCTTGTAAGTAAGGTTAATGACGAATGAACAACAGCCTCTGAAACCAAAGCGGAAAAACGGTCGTAAACAAGCTATGCTTTCCGCTGCCACGCTTGCATGAAAAAAATTGAGTTCCCGCGACCCCGCAGTCAATATAAAACCACCACCGATAATGATGACTGAACCCCGCTACCGCATTGTAAATCGACTGCACGTCGACCACGACGCTGAAATCGCGCGCCTGATCGCCGGATTGAGGGCCACCCCCGCGACGATCGAGCCGAAATATTTTTACGACGAGTTGGGTTGCGCGCTTTACGCCGCAATTTGCCAACTGGATGAATACTATCCAACTCGCACAGAACGCGCGATCTTTCAGCGCCACCGTCAGGAAATCGCCGAGACGATTGGTATCGGCGGTACGTTTGTCGATCTTGGGGCTGGCGATTGCTGCAAAGCGCTGGGTTGGCTGCCGTTTATCTCGCCCGCTCGCTATCTCGCCGTCGACATTTCCGGGCCGTCGTTGGACGTGGCATTGGCCAACATGGCACCGGAATTTCCGGAAGTCGAGATGGTCGGGCTGGTCACCGATTTTTCGCGATCGCTCGACATCCCCGCTGAATTGCTGACGGGTCGCGTGACGATGTTTTATCCGGGCTCGAGCATTGGCAACTTTGCGCCTGATGATGCCGCTCGTTTTCTTGCGGAAATGCGCGGATACACGCGCGGCGGCGGCCTGTTGATTGGTGTGGATGCGAAAAAAGACAAGCGCCGGCTCGATGCCGCGTACGCGGACGCGCTCGGCGTGACGGCGGCATTCAATCTCAATGCGTTGCGGCATATCAATCGAATTGTCGGTGCCAATTTCGTGGAAAGCGCGTGGCGGCATATCGGGAATTACAACGAGGCTGTCAGGCGGATCGAGATGCACTTGCAAGCGATCACCGAACAACAGGTTGTGCTTGACGGCTCGCCGCGCACATTTGCCGCGGGCGAGAAAATTCACTCGGAAAATTCGTACAAATATTCGCGCGAAGAATTCGAGGCGATGCTGCGGCGGGCTGGATTCACCCGTATCTCGATGTGGACCGATGATGTGCATGCTTTCTGGGTTTTTCATGCGGCCTAATCAAGTGTGCCGCTGAATATGTAGCGGCTTCCAGGGACGGTTGTCCGCACCTCGTGCCGCATGCAAAATTGCGCAAGCAAGGTCCACGGTCGGTCGAAGCTGTCGAAGTTGGTAATCGTGTACCGGTGGGTGCGGCGCAAATACCAATTGCCGATGAAGAACCACGGGGGGAATAATCTCGTGCTGGCGGCGACGATGCGCGTTCCTGAACGCGCCTGCGCGAAAATATTTTCAAGCGCGGCGCGATCGCGGATCAGGTCGTGGGTATAGCTGAAGAGAATCGCGTCGGGGTGCGCAACCAATTTCACGTCGGTACCGCTCGCACAATGAAGTTGTGTATTTTCAAGGGCGCACTGTTTGACCCGGTCATGCGCCAACGCCAGCATCTCTGTTGACCGCTCAAACCCGATCACCTTGCCGCGCGCGCCGACCTTTGCGGCAAGGCGTGGCAGGCACCAACCCGTGCCGCAACCCGCGTCGAGCACTGTTTCGCCAGGCTGTAGCTGCAATGCGTCGATTGCCTGCGTGCGGATGCCGGTAATGAAGCGTGTCTCGGCGTCGTATCGGGTTGCAAACGATGCGTAGAGTTTTCGGGCGGCATCGAGTTGCTCGTTCAAGCCGCGTCCCGCGCCAGCCTCAATCCTGAAAATTGCCAGCGCGCCTCCGGTGGAAAGAAATTCCGATAGCTCGCGCGAATGTGTTCGCGCGGCGTCACACATGAGCCGCCGCGCAACACAAACTGATTGCACATGAATTTGCCGTTGTATTCGCCGACGGTGCCGACCGCCGCCGCATATCCGGGGTAGGGGAGGTAGGCGCTTTGCGTCCATTCCCAGACATCGCCAAACATTTGAGCGGGCGCATGGATCGCGGTTTCCTCGCGCAGCGCGAGCGGATGCAGCGCATGATCTTCGAGAAAATTCCCGACGACGGGCAACGCCGATGCGGCGAGTTCCCATTCCGCTTCTCGCGGGAGGCGTGCACCGGCCCAACGCGCATAGGCATCGGCTTCAAAATAATTGAGGTGGCAGACGGGGGTGTTGGACTCGATTTCCACCATGCCGCGCAATGTGAACGTGTGCCAGGCGATTTGCTCTCGCTGCCAATAGAGTGGTGCCTCGATGCGGTTCGCGGACACCCAATCCCAGCCCATCGACAACCACAATTCGGGCCGCTGATAGCCATGATCGGCGATGAAGGCGGCGAAATCGCCGTGCGTGACGGGATGGGACGCGAGTTCAAAGGGCTGCAGGAAAACCAAATGACTCGGGCTCTCGTTGTCGAACGCAAAACCGACGCCGGCATGCCCGGTTTCAATGAGTCCGCCCTCGTGGCCAATCCAGCGCGGCGTGCGGGTCTCAACGGTCGTAAGTGGCCAACGCTTTTCGTAGGCGGGCTTTTGCGGGTTTTTCGACAGCAGATGTTTGAGATCGGTGAGGATCAATTCCTGATGTTGCTCTTCGTGATGGCAACCGAGACACAACAAGTCGCGAAACGTTGCCTCATTGGCCAATGGTGTCAGCAGCGCCGCGATGCGTTCCGTTACATGGTGCCGGTAATCGAGTACCGTAGCTCGATCGGGCCGCGAAATTAGCCCCCGCTCGGCGCGTGGATGTTGCCCGCCAACACCGTTGTAATATGAGTTGAACAGGACGCGAAATGCAGGGTCGAATGGTTTGAAATTAGGCGAGAATCTTTCGAGCAAAAATGTCTCAAAAAACCAGCTGGTATGCGCAAGGTGCCATTTGACCGGGCTTGCGTCGGGCATCGACTGCAATGCGCAATCTTCGTCGGAAAGGTGGGAAGCGAGGCGCTCGGTGACTTGCCGGACGCGCAGAAAGCGGTCCCGCAGCGAGTCAGCATTGCGCAAACTCTGCGACGCTGACACGTCAAGGATTGAAAGCGGAGAGGTTTTTGTTGTCACGATGCATCCTCTATTGGAAATTCAGGTCACGGCAACGACAGTCAGTATTTCGAGCGGCATTTTCCTGACAGCGCAACAATTGCGCGAATGACGTTGCATGAAACTTGCCATCGATGATTGAAATAAATAGCACTAGTGTCCCAACGTTCAGAACAGATTTCCCTGATTTGGGGAAACGCCCGGTTGGTCTGGTTCGAATGAGGGTTTGAGCAGGGCGGGAATCGGTGTCGTCTCGAACATGTTCAGGTTCAGCACGCGCAAGATTTCGTG
>JANPBQ010000104.1:0-18888 GCA_031430555.1 Betaproteobacteria bacterium | reverse complement strand
CCATGCACGTCGTCGTGCGACAGCGCCGGCACATTGATCCGGCGCACGTCGCCGTGGACGCGGATCATCGGCGGCAGTCCGGCCGAGAGGTGCAAGTCGGAGGCCTTGTTTTTGACACCAAAAGCGAGGAGTTCGGCGATTTCCATTTATACTTTTCCTTGGCGAGTTTCCGATCCAGCGCTGATCGGCGCATTGTCTTTGTGTCGCAAAGGCACCAGCCTCCGGCGCGTCGCGGTCGAAGCGTGCGCGGGTGGCCAAGGCGGCCTTTCTTCGAGTGATTATGTCCCCAATCGAATCGAACTTGCAACACGTGAAGGCGGGCCTCGATGCCGCGATCGCCGGCTTGCCCGTGGCAGCGCGGCGACCGGTCGCGCTGCTCGCGGTGTCGAAATCGAAGCCTGCCGCCGATGTTCGTGCCGCGTTTGCCGCCGGCCAGCGCGAATTTGCCGAAAACTACGCGCAGGAAGGCTTAGCCAAGATCGAGGCGACGGCGGCGTTGCGGTCTCAAGGGCTGATCTGGCATTTCATCGGCCCGCTGCAAAGCAATAAATCGAAGCTGGTGGCGCGGCATTTCGATTGGATGCAAACCATCGACCGGCCAAAAATCGCGCTCGCCCTGTCGGAGCATCGCGCAGGTATGCCGCCGATGAATGTGTGCCTGCAAGTCAACGTCAGCGGCGAATCCAGCAAAAGCGGAGTTGCCCCGGTCGAGGCATTGGCGTTGGCGGCGCAAATCGCCGCATTGCCCGGGCTCCGATTCCGCGGACTCATGACGCTTATCGAAAATACGCCGGACGAAAGCACACGACGAGCGCAATTCCGTATGATGCGTGAGTTGTTTGATTCGCTGATTCGCGCTGGTCACCCGATCGATACCTTATCCATGGGCATGTCCGATGATTACCGTGTCGCGATCGAAGAGGGTGCCAATATGGTGCGCATCGGCAGCGCTATATTTGGCGCGAGAACGCCGCCAGCCAGCACCATTTCCGGAGTTAGCGCGTGAGAGTCTTGTTCGTGGGTGGCGGCAATATGTGTCAGGCGATTCTGGGCGGTCTGACCGCGCAGGGCGTGCCAATGAGCGGGATGCACGCCATCGAGCCTTCGGCGGATGCGCGCGCGGCTTTGCTCGCAATGGGCGTTGCGTCGTCGAGCGAATTTCACGACGCCAATCTCGATGTCGATAGCATCGTACTTGCCGTGAAACCGCAGATGATGCAGGTCGCGTTGGCACCGCTTGCCGGAAAACTGCGCACACAATTGGTGATCAGCATCGCCGCGGGTATCCGTTCGGCCGATCTGGCGCGTTGGCTTGCAGGGAATGTGCGAAACGCCGACGCAACAGGCTACCGGAACATTGTGCGTGCGATGCCGAATACGCCCGCACTGATTCGTGCCGGCATCACCGGCTTGTACGCGTCAAACGCCGTCGGCAAGGACGCGCGCGCCGCAACCGAGGCGCTGCTGGGTGCCGTCGGCAAGACCGCCTGGTTCGACGATGAGGCGTTGCTCGATGCGGTCACCGCGGTATCGGGAAGCGGGCCGGCGTATGTTTTCTATTTCATCGAAGCACTCGAAGCGGCCGCGCGGGAGCTCGGGTTCGACGACGAAACCGCGCGGCAATTTGCCTTGCAGACGTTTCTCGGTGGCGCGAAACTCGCCGCCGGCAGCGCCGATCCGCCGGCAACCCTGCGCGCCCGCGTCACCTCCAAGCGCGGCACCACTGAGCGCGCGATCGAAACATTCGATTCGCTGGATATCAAACAACGCATCATCGCTGGCGTGAAAGCGGCAAACGAGCGCTCGCGTGAACTTGGCGACGAAATGGGCCGAAATACGACGGATAGAATCGGAAAATCCTGATGCTGACACAAGTGCTGCGCTACCTTCTTGAAACCGCCTTCGACTTGTTCGTATTGGCGGTCTTGACGCGTTTCTACGCGCAGGCGTTGCGTGCGCCTTTTCGTAATCCCATCGCCAATTTCATCGTTGCATTGACCGATTTCGCCGTGAAACCGATGCGCAGAATCATCCCCGGCGCGATGGGGCTCGACCTCGCGTCGTTTCTGGTGGCATGGATCGCGCAAAGCATCTTGCTCACCGCGCTGTATGCGCTGCTCAGCGTCAACGTCCTGGGGATGCCGGGTTTTTGGCCGGCCGTCGTGCTGCTGGCATTGGTGAAATTACTGAAGCTGACGATCTACCTGCTGATGGGGGTGGTGATTATTCAGGCGCTACTGTCGTGGGTGAGTCCGTATCATCCGATCCGGCCCTTTTTCGATGCGCTGTCGCGACCGTTCTTGCGGCCTTTCCAGCGGCTGATACCACTGGTCGGCGGCGTGGATTTATCGCCGCTGATCCTGCTCGTCGTCCTGCAAGTGATCCTGATTGCGCCGATGTTGTGGCTTGAGCTCGAAGCCGCGAAACCGCTTGCGCGTCTGGTCGGGCTACCGTGACTCTACTTTGCGCCCAAATTGCTTCAACGCGCCGTCGCGGTACCTAGGCGCGCTTTTTCCGCCGATGCGCTACACTCTCAACGATAAGAATTCAGATTGATTCCCCGACGTGGATTTCAACGACCATATCAATAGCCGCTTTGAGACCGAAATTGCCCGTTACAGTGAGTGGCGGGAAGGGCTTACGCGCGCGGTGCACGACTATCACGACTGGCTGGAGAAGACCAACCAGCTTGATGTGCAACAATCGATCCGCTTCTACGATTTACTGGAGACGCTCAACCGCGGTCGCTTGACGTTGGCGTTCCTCGCCGAATTCTCGCGCGGCAAATCGGAGCTGATCAACGCACTGTTTTTCTCGAGCTTCAAAGAACGCTTGCTGCCGTCGGACGTCGGTCGCACCACCATGTGCCCCACCGAGTTGTTTCACGATCCGAACGAAGAGCCGTATCTGAAGCTCCTCTCGGTGGAGACGCGCTACCGCGACGAATCGATTTCGCAACTGAAAAACATGCCGGTCGAATGGTCAAAGATTCGGCTGAATGTGGATAGCGCGAAAGAAATGAAACAAGCCTTGTCCGCGCTCGCCGACACCAAGCGCGTCTACGCGCTTGACGCGCGCATGATGGGGCTGATTCCCATGTTCGATGAATCGGGCGAAGGTCCGAGTGAGGATGACATCGTCGAAGTGCCGGCATGGCGTTACGCGATCATCAATTACCCGCATCCACTGCTAACTAATGGCCTGTCCGTCCTTGATACGCCCGGCTTGAATTCGCTTGGGCTTGAGCCCGAGTTGACGCTTTCGACCATACCGAGTGCGCAGGCGATTCTGTTCCTGCTCGGCATCGATACCGGCGTGACCAAGAGCGATATGGAAATCTGGGATCGTTTTGTGAAGACCGGGCAGCCGGAGAAAATCGCGGTCTTGAACAAGATCGACGTCATGTGGGACGAATTGAAAACCGAGCCGGAAATCAAGGCCGGCATGCAGCGCATGATCGAAACCACCTGCACGCAATTGGGATTGCCGCCGGAAAAAGTGTTCGCGCTGTCCGCGCAAAAGGCACTGGTTGGGCGCATCAAAGGCGATCAGGAGATGGTCGAGAAGTCCGGCATCGAAAAACTCGAAGCCTATCTCGCCCATGAAATCATCCCCATCAAGCGTCAATTGCTGGCCAAGGCGGTCACCAGCGAAATCGGCGCAATGATGGTCGCGAGCCACCGCAGTTGCACGCAGAAACTCGAGGCCAACCAGACGCAATTGAACGAACTCGCCGCGCTTTCGGGCAAGAGCCGCGATCTCACCATGAAACTGTGGCAGCAAGTGAGCGCCGAAAAAGAGGCCTACAACAATGCGCTCGCCGAATACAAAGTACAGCGCATCTCGTTCAACAAGAAACGCGACGCGCTGCTGGAAATTTTCAATCCAACGAGACTCGACAGGCTATGCGCGGAAAGTCTGGATACGCTGAACGATTCGTGGACAACGGTGGGCCTCACCCGCGGCATGCGTGCATTGATTCAAAAAGTGGACGACGAATTCAAGGCCGTCAACCGCGCCGGCGACGACATCCTGCGGCTGATGGAAGGCGTGTACAACACGTTTCAAGTGCGCTTCAAGTTCGACAAAATGAAATTCCCGCCGCTCGATTTTGAGGGCCCGCGCAACAAGTTGCAGATCCTCATATACGAGACCGAACAGTTCTGCAAAGACCCGGTCAACATCGTGATGACCGAAAAACGCTTCATGGTGCGGCGGTTCTGGCGCATGCTGGTGGAATCGGCGCGGAAAATTTTTAACGGCGCGCGAGTCGATACCGAGCGTTGGTTGACCGATGTGCCGCTGCCGCTGGAGACACAAATCAAGGATCACAAAGCGCAGTTGCAGGCGCGTCTGGATTCGCTCGCGAAAATCAACGAACGCGGCGGTGCCATCACCGAAGAAATCGCCAAATTGCAAACCCAGCGCGCCGATCTTCAGCGTCAGATCGCCATGATCACCGCGTTGATTTTGAAAGTCCGCGATGTCGGCGCGCCGAAGGCCGCCGCCAAGGCGACCACGGCGGTCGCCGCGCAGACTGCGGCGAAACCGGCGGTGCCGGTCGTCGATCCCAACGCGCCGATGTTCGATTTGTCGGACGCCGAAAATACGCGAACGGTAAAAGTCGCGCCGCCGCCGAAAAGCAGGAGCGACGAACCCTACAAGCCCATCGATTTCTTGAGCACGCAAAAGATGGACTTTTCGTCTACCCAGAAACTCGATCTCGGGAGTCCGGCGAAGTAGTCAGTGGGCTTCGACAATCCCGGTTCCGGCATGTCGAACCATGCGCAAAATAGTCTTTTGCGCGGATGCCTTACACGAGGATCACGTCGAACTGCTCCTGCGTGTACGAACTCTCCACCGACAACGATATCGGCTTCTTGATGAAGTCCTCCAGCATCGTCATGCCTTGCGACTCTTCGTCGAGGAAGCGATCGATCACGGTTTGCGAGGCGAGAATCCGGAATTCTTTGGCGTCGAATTGGCGCGCCGAGCGCATGATTTCCCGCAGGATTTCGTAGCACACGGTCTGCGCGGATTTGATCTCGCCGCGGCCGTTGCATGTCGGGCACGGTTCGCACAGCACGTGGGCCAAGCTCTCGCGGGTGCGCTTGCGGGTCATTTCGACGAGCCCCAATTGCGTGAAGCCATTCACGGTGATGCGCGTGCGATCGCGCGACAAGGCCTTGTGGAATTCGGTCAACACGGCGTTCTTGTGTTCGTCGTTGTCCATGTCGATGAAATCGACAATGATGATGCCGCCGAGATTTCGCAGCCGCAATTGCCGAGCGATCGCCTGTGTGGCTTCGAGATTGGTCTTGAAAATGGTGTCGTCGAAACTGCGTCCGGACACGAACGCGCCGGTGTTGACATCGACTGTGGTGAGCGCCTCGGTCTGATCGATGATCACGTATCCGCCGGATTTGAGATCGACGCGCCGCCCAAGCGCGCGTTCGATTTCATCCTCGGCGGCGAACAGATCGAACAACGCCGGTTCGCCCACGTAATGCTCCAGCACCGAGAGCGATTTGCGCATATAGCGTTCGGCGAAATCCACCATCCGCAAATGCGTTTCGCGCGAGTCGACGATGATGCGCTCGGTCTCCTTCGTCACCAGATCGCGCAACACGCGCAACGCGAGATCGAGATCCTGATACAGCAACATCTGCGGCGGCGCGGTGATGGCCGCCTGGGAAATACCGCGCCAGAGTTTGATCAGATATTCAATGTCGGACGTGAGTTCTTCGTCGGTCGCAGTTTCGGCGACGGTGCGCACGATGAAACCACCGGCTTCGCCCTCGGGCATCAGTTGATGCAATTTTTCGCGCAGGTGTTCGCGCTCGACCTCATCTTCGATGCGTTGCGAAATGCCGATATGTTGATCGCCCGGCAGATAGACCAGCAGCCGTCCGGCAATCGATATTTGCGTGGAAAGTCGCGCGCCCTTGCTGCCGATCGGATCCTTGATGACTTGCACCACCAACGATTGGCCTTCATGCAGCAGTTTTTCGATCGGCTTTTGCTCGGCACCTTTGTTGGACGCCCATACATCCGCCACATGCAAAAACGCCGCGCGTGCGAGACCGATTTCAATGAACGCCGATTGCATGCCCGGCAATACCCGACCGACGCGGCCTTGATAAATGTTGCCCACCAGGCCGCGGTTGGAATCGCGCTCGACATGCAATTCCTGCACCGTGCCGAGTTCCATGACGGCGACACGGGTTTCCTGCGGGGTGACGTTGATGAGGATTTGCTCGTTCACGAGGCGGCCTTTTTTCTTGTCATTGAGATCGCGGCGACTTCTTCCACGAATCGGATCGGCTGGCCGGCAGGACGCGTGAATATTCCGGCAGAAACCCCGGCCACGCGCAATACTTGCCGCGCTGGGCAACGCACCTACGCCACTACACCTGCACCCCGCATTGTCGCAGCAGTGTCGCAGTCTCGTAAAGCGGCAGCCCCATGACGCCGGAATAGCTTCCCGAAAGTTTGACGATGAATTTTGCCGCCTGCCCCTGCACCGCGTACGCACCCGCCTTGTCCATCGGCTCACCGGTGTCGATATAGCGTTTGATCTCATCTTCGCTCAGCTTGGCGAAGGTGACGAAACTGGTGGTCAGCACGTGCTTGACGTCGCCTCCCGCCGCGACCGCGATTGCCGTCAGTACCTGATGCGATTCGCCGGAGAGCATCGTTAGCATGCGCCGGGCATCGGCGGCATCGACCGGCTTGCCGAGTATTTTCCCGTCGAGCGCCACCGTCGTATCGGCCGTCAACACCGGGCGCACAGTCAGACGGCGTTGGCGCATCACCGTCAGCGCCGCCTCGGCCTTTAGTTTGCAGACGCGTTCGACATAAGCGTGCGCAGTTTCGTCCGGCAACGGCGCTTCATCGACATCGACGCGCGGGGCTTGTTCGCGCATCAGGAGCAATTCGAACTGAATGCCGACCTGCCGCAAAAGTTCGCGGCGGCGCGGGCTTTTCGATGCGAGGTAAATGATGTTCGATGTCGGCTGCACGAAAGCGACCACTCCGGATTATTCGCGATGATAGGGATGATTCTTCAACAGCGACCATGCCCGGTACAGCTGTTCGGTGAGCATCACGCGCACCATGCCATGCGGCAGTGTACATCCGGACAACGCGGCCAGTTTGTCGGCCGATTGTTTCACCGACGGCGCGAGACCATCCGCGCTGCCGATGATGAAGCAAGGGCTCACGCCATGGGCCATCCACCCTTCCATCCATGCGGCCAGCACTTTTGTCGTGAGCGGTATGCCGTGCTCATCGAGCACGATGCGTTGCGCGTTTTTGGGGATGGCCGCGTTGATGCGCAGGGCTTCTTGTTCCAGCAATTTCGCCACCGATTTTGACGACCGGTCTTCCGGCTTCAATTCGATCGATTCAATGCGCGCTTCGGGCGGCATGCGCCTCGCGAATTCGTCAACACCACCTTGTGCCCACGCAGGCATCTTGTGGCCGAGGGTGAGAATGGTTAGCTTCAAGCGGGTTGCGAAACCCTAGCACTGGCGCGGCGTTTCGGGCAAAAAGCTCCGTAAACCCGCACCAGTGCTAGAGTTTTACTAATTTTTTCACGGTAGAGCCGGCGAAAAAGCAAGGGCACTCTTCAGCCGTCTATGCAGCGGTTTTGCGTTTGCGCGTGGCGGGTGTTGCACCGGCGGAGGATTTGGTTTTCGGTTTCGCTGCGGCAGTTTTTTTCAGTGCCGTTTTTTTCGCAACCGGTTTTTTCACCACGGTTTTTTTTGCCGATGGCTTTTTCACGATAGGCGGTGCAACGACCTTTTTCCCGGCAGGCGCAACCTTGGTGGGCGTTTTCCGCGTCACCGTGCTGACCTTGGCGGCGGGTTTCTTTGCCTTGCTCATCTTTACCGTCTTTGGCGCGGGTAAGGTCTCGACGGCTTTGGCTTTGGCCTTGGCCTTGGCATTTGCCTTGGGTTTAGTCTTCGATTTCGCCTTTGCCGTCGCGCTGACTTTCGTCTTCGCCACCGGTTTTGCCTTGGCGACCGCCTTGGCTTTCGGCAGTGCCGCCGGCGCGGCAGCTTTGCGCTTTGGCGCGACAGGCTTGGGAAACTCCAGCGTGCCCTCGCTCCACAATTCCTCAAGCTTGTAGTGCTCGCGCACCGCCGGCTGCATGATATGGACGACGACATCGCCGCAATCGACTAGCACCCATTCGCCGGTTTGTTCGCCCTCGATGCCGTAAATCCAGCCGCCGGATTCCTTCACCTTGTCGAAGACATTTTTGGCGAGCGCCTTGGTCTGCCGGGATGAGTCCGCACTGGCGATGGCGATGTAATCGAAAACGGAGGTAAGTTTCGATACATTGACGAGTTTGATGTCGCGCGCCTTGATGTCTTCGAGCGCGTCGATGACGATGGCGGTGAGTTTTTTCGTGGCCAACTTAGGTCTGCTCCCCGGATAAATAGAGTTCGTGCTGCTCAATATAGTCGCAAACCGCGTCGGGCACCAATTCGCGGATGGATTCGCCACGCGCGCGCCGGGCACGGATGGCGGTGGATGAGATCGGCGGGATGGCAGCGTCGAGGATCGCATAGCCGCCGGCTGAGCTTACGGCCAACTGGCTTGCATGGTTTTGCCGATGCACCAATTCGCCCTTCAAATCGGCGCTCGCGACCGTGATTGGGTGCAGCTCACCTTCGCGCAATAGCACCGCAAAATGCGCCAGCGTGAAAAGCGTTCGCCATTCATGCCAACTGTCGAGCCGCGCGAATGCATCCCCGCCGAGCAGCCAAATCAGTGGCACGGCATCACCCCGTTCGGCGCGCCATTCGCGCAGTGTATCCAATGTGTAGGTCGGCCCGGTGCGATCAAATTCGCGCGAATCAATACTGACATCAGGAATTGTCTCGCACGCGAGTCGCAACATGGCCGCGCGCTGCGGCGGGGAAGCAAAAGGCATTCTGCCCTTTTGATAAGGATTACCTGCCGGCAACACCACTGTCCGCTTTGGCGCCAGTGCATCGCGCGCGCATTCGATCATCGCTACATGGCCGCGATGTACCGGATCGAACGTGCCACCGAACAGGACGATCGGTTTCAATTCCCGGCACTATCCGCGAATCTGGCCATCGCCAAACACGACCCATTTTTGCGAGGTGAGGCCTTCCAGCCCGACCGGGCCGCGCGCATGCAGCTTGTCGGTGGAGATGCCGATTTCGGCACCAAGCCCGTATTCAAATCCATCGGCGAAACGGGTGGACGCATTGATGATGACCGAGCTCGAATCGACTTCGCGCAAAAACCGCATCGCGCGCGAATGGTCTTCGGTAATGATCGCATCGGTGTGCTGCGAACCGTACGTGGCAATATGCGCGATCGCAGCGTCGAGGTCGGACACGATGGCGATCGAGACGATCGGTGCCAGATACTCGGTGTGAAAGTCTTCGTCGGTCGCGGTCTCGATGTTGGCGATGCCGGCCGCTTCAAGGATTGCGCGGCTTTTCGGGCAGCAACGCATTTCTACATTCTTGTCGGCGTAGATGCGACCGATCAATGGCAGGAATTTCGCCGCAATCACCTCGTCGACCAGCAGCGTTTCCATCGTGTTGCAGGGCGAATAGCGCTGCGTCTTGGCGTTGTCGGCGATGCGCACCGCTTTATCGAGATCGGCCTTGCCATCGACGTAGACGTGGCAAATGCCGTCAAGATGCTTGATTACCGGCACTGACGATTCCTCGGCGATGCGCGCGGTCAAACTCTTGCCGCCGCGCGGAATGATTACGTCAATGACACCATTCATGCGCAGCATTTCGCCGACTGCCGCGCGATCGGTGGTGGCGACGAGTTGCACGGCGGACGCCGGAATGCCCGCCCCATGCAAGCCTTCAATTATCGCCGCATGAATCGCACGATTCGATTCGCGCGCCTCCGAACCGCCGCGCAGAATGCAGGCGTTGCCGGATTTGAGGCACAGCGCCGCTGCATCCGCCGTGACGTTGGGGCGCGATTCGTAGATCATGCCGATCACGCCGAGCGGCACGCGCATTTTCCCGACTTGAATGCCTGACGGTCGGAATTTGAGTTCGCTCATTTCGCCCACCGGGTCCGTGAGCGCCGCGACTTCGCGCACGCCCTGCGCCATCGCCGCAATCGACGCAGTTGTCAGCGTCAGACGATCAACGAATGCGGCATCGTGTCCGGCCTCGCGCGCGCGCGCCGTGTCTTTCGCGTTCGCCGCGAGAATCGATGTGGCGGCCCGATCAATGGTATCGGCGGCGTTGCGCAATGCTTGGTTCTTCTGCGCAGTACTGGCACGCGCAAGTTCACGCGCCGCATCCCGCGCGAGCGCACCAACTCCGCGCATGTAGCCCGCCACGTCCTTCGCGGCGAGTGCGGAAACAGGGTTACCTGTGTTCATTGTTCAAGCAGCTTTCATCAAAGGTTTCCCGGCCAAGCCGCGTGCGAGTTCGGCGAGCGCATCCCACGCATCGGTGGCATTCAAGCCTTTTATCATGCGGTCGATCTCGGCCGCTTGCAAGAGCAACGCGAGCAGTGATTCCGGCGTATGGCAGCGGGCGAGACGCTCCAGGCCGCGCATTTTCGCGGCTGATGGCGGGTATCCCGAACGGGTGACGCCGCGCACCCGCGCAAGCGTGCGAATTTCGTTCGCGATGATCCAAAGAATCAATGGCGGCGCGTCGCCTTCGGCTTTCAAGCCATCGAGCATGCGTTGAATGCGCGCGGCACCGCCTGAATGAGCATCGTTGCCGGCTGCATCGTGAATCGCCGACACCAGCTGGAACGGATTGAAGCGCGACACATCCGCCACACTGTCCTCTAACGCCGCGAGGGAAATTTCGCCCGCCGGACACAGCAATTCAAGTTTGCGGAGTTCCTGGCGTGCGGCGAGCAGATTGCCTTCCACGCGATCCGCAAGCCACTCCAGCGCATCCGTGTTTGCCGATTGCGCTTGACGGGACAACCGCGCCTTCAGCCACTGCGGAAGCCGCGCCCGATCGACCGCAATCGCTTCGATCATCACGGCGGTCGATTCGAGTGTGGTGAACCATTTCGATTTGCGAACTTGCCAATCGATCTCCGGCAGGAAAACAATCGTGATGGTGTCATCCGGCAGGCGCTGGCAGAATTGCTCGATCGCCGGCCCGCCTTCACGTCCCGGTTTGCCGGTGGGAATACGTATTTCCAGTAGACGCAATGTGGCAAATAGCGATAGTTCACTACCCACCGATTTCAGTTTCGACCAGTCGAAACCCGCCTCCGCAGTGAATACTTCGCGCTCGACATAACCTGCCGCGCGCGCCTGGGTGCGCAAGGCGTCGCCCGCCTCGAGTGCAGCGAGCGGTTCCGCGCCGTGAATGGCGTACAAGGCGGCCAGCTTGCCTGGTGGGCGCTCCAGAAATTGTTCGGCGGTGAGGCGCATGGTGTTCGATTTATGCGGGACGTTTGATCGCGGACATGCGCCGCAAAATCTGGCTCGCGGCGTCTTGTTCCATGTCTTTGTAGAGCAGCGCTTCTTCCTGTTGCTTGGCGATGACCTGCGAATCGTCGTAGGTCATGATGCGCTGCAACTGTATTTCGCTGGTCGGAATCGCCACCGCCCCCTTGTTATCCACCAGTTGATAACGAACGCTGATCTTCAATTGATACTCGCGCACACGGCCGGCACCGGATAAGGAAAGAATGATCCGCTCGCGTTTTTCGGCGCTGATGTTGAGAATTGCCTCGGCATCCTTCGCGCCAGGCATCAATTTCGTTGGGCTGTTGCCGAGTTCGCGCTTCAATACGTTCGCCACCTGCGACGCACCGGTCGTTGAGACGTACACGCTCGCGAACGGCACATTGAATTCGCCGCGCAAGTGAAAACCGCACGCCGAAAGCAGGCCCAGCACTGAGGCCAACGCAATGAAGCGCGAAAAACTAGACCACCACATTGACCAATTTCCCCGGCACTACGATGATTTTTTTCACGGGCTTTCCTTCGGTGTGGCGTTTCACGCCTTCATCGTTCAAGGCGATTTGCTCGACCGCCTCCTTGGTGGCGGCTTTCGGCACGCGGATATGGCCGCGCAATTTACCGTTGACTTGCACCACGAGCTCGATCTCGTCTTGTTCCAGCGCAGCGGGATCGGGTTCGGGCCAGGCGGCGTCCAGTAAATCGCCGAATTCCTTGGTGTAATCGAGTTGCGACCAGAGCGCGTGGGCGATGTGCGGACACGCCGGATACAACACGCGCAACAGTATCGACAAACCCTCGCGCAGCAAAGAAGGCGGCGCGTGGCGGTTCTCCTCCAACGCATTGAGCAGCTTCATGCACGCGGAAATGACGGTGTTGTATTGCAGGCGCGAATAATCAAAATTTGCTTGCTTCAATGTCGCGTGCAAATCATGTCGGAATTTTTTCGCCGCGACATCGAGCACAGTGGCATTGACGGATCCGGCTGATCTGATGATTGCACTATTCGTGGCCGCAAAATTCCATACCCGGCGCAAATAGCGCTGCGCACCTTCCACCCCTGCGCTAGACCATTCGATCGTTTGCTCGGGCGGGCTCGCGAACATCACGAACAAGCGCGCCGCATCGGCGCCGTAGGTATCGACCATGTCCTGCGGATCGACGCCGTTCAGCTTCGATTTCGACATCGTACCGACGCCGTCGTATTCGACCGCAGAGCCGTCGGTTTTGAGCCGGTAGGTGGCCGGTTTACCTTGCGCGTCCACCACCGTTTCCACGTCGCTCGGCGCGAAATATTCAATCCCGCCGCGCGCGCCTTTGCGGTAGTAAATGTGGTTTAGCACCATGCCCTGGCAGAGCAATTTCGTGAATGGCTCGTCGAAGGAAAGCAGCCCCAAATCGCGCATCGCCTTGGTCCAAAAGCGCGCGTACAGCAAATGCAGCACCGCGTGCGTGATGCCGCCGATGTACTGATCCATCGGCATCCAGTAGTCGTTTTGCGCCGAGACCATTTTGTCGTGGTAATCCACCGCCGTGTTGGGCGAGGTGTAGCGCATGTAGTACCAGGCTGAATCGACAAACGTGTCCAGCGTGTCGGTTTCGCGCCTGGCCGGCTTGCCGCAGGCCGGGCAGGCGCAATTCAGGAAGCGCTCGTCGTTTTTCAGCGGATTTCCCGAGCCATCCGGAATCAAATCCTGCGGCAGCACCACCGGTAAATCTTTGTAGGGCACCGGCACATCGCCGCAATCCTTGCAATGGATGATCGGGATCGGCGTGCCCCAGAAACGCTGGCGCGAAACGCCCCAATCGCGCAGGCGGTATTGGGTCTTCTTTTCGCCGCCGCCTGTCGCCGTGCTCGCGGCGACGTAATCGATCGCCTTGGCGTAATCCATCCCGTCCATCGGCCCCGAGTGGATGCAGATGCCATAATCCGCATAGTGCGGCTGCCATGCTTCGGTGGAGTAGACCTTTCCAGCATCGATCACCTGCGTGATCGACAGCGCATACTTTTTCGCGAACGCAAAATCGCGTTCATCATGCCCCGGCACCCCCATCACCGCACCGTCGCCGTAAGTGATCAGCACGTAGTTGCCGATCCAGACTTCCAGTCTGTCGCCGGTGAGCGGATGCGTGACGAACAATCCGGTCGCCACACCTTTCTTTTCCATCGTCGCCATGTCGGCTTCCATCACCGTGCCGCGCTTGGTTTCTTCGATGAATGCGGCAATTTTGGTATCGCGCGTCGCCGCTACCGCCGCCAACGGATGCTCGGCCGCCACCGCGCAAAACGTGACGCCCATGATGGTATCGGCGCGCGTCGTGAAGACGAATAATTTCCCGTCCTGCACCAACGTGCCGGATACATCTTTGATGTCATGCGGAAAGGCAAACCGCACACCGACTGATTTGCCGATCCAGTTTTCCTGCATCGCGCGCACATTGGCGGGCCAGCCCGGCAGCTTGTTGGCCACGCAGTCGAGTAATTCGTCGGCGTAATTCGTGATCGCGAGGTAATAGCCAGGAATTTCCCGCTTCTCGACCGGCGCGCCAGAGCGCCAGCCTTTGCCGTCGATCACCTGCTCATTGGCGAGCACGGTCTGATCGACGGGATCCCAATTCACGACCTGCGTTTTTTTGTACGCGATTCCCTTCTCAAGCATCTTCAAGAACAGCCACTGGTTCCATTTGTAATACGCCGAATCACAGGTGGCGAATTCGCGCGACCAATCAATCGCCCAGCCCATCGTCTGACACTGCTTTTTCATGTAGGCGATGTTGTCGTAGGTCCATTTCGCCGGGGCAACGTGATTTTTCATCGCCGCATTTTCGGCCGGCAAACCGAACGCATCCCAACCCATTGGCTGCAACACGTTGAAACCCTTCATGCGCAATTGCCGCGCCATCATGTCGTTGATGGTGTAATTGCGCACATGCCCCATGTGCAATTTGCCGGAGGGATAGGGCAGCATCGAGCAGGCGTAAAATTTTGGCTTTGGTTTGCCTTGTCGATCCAATGCGTTTTCGTGAACGCGATAGGCGTCGGCGCGTGTCCATTCGGCTTGCGCGGCGGCTTCGATTTGTTTGGGGTGGTACTGGGCATCCATCGGTTTTTTGGGCGGCGGAGCGAATAATTTCATCGCATTTCGCCACATTTTGTGTAATCTTGGATTATACAGGCCGGTATTTAGCAGGCCTCATCGAATGGCGACGGGCGCCCGAGCCAACATCCAACGTGTGAAAGTTTGCGTAAGGAAAAAGCCAATGGGTTCAATGATGGAGCATGCCGCATGAAAAAATTGATTTGCGCGCTGGCGTTTTTGCTGGCCACAGTTTTCGTCCCTTCCGCGATGGCCGCCGCCGGTGCGGTTGAGGCGGTGCAAATGCCTGCGTGGCTGGATCGCGCCGGACTGACGGTGCCGGTCTCGCCTGGCATCGCGTTGCAGGCGGGGGATACGTTGCGCACCGGCACTGGCGCGCGTCTGCTGTTGAAGTTGGAGGAAGGCAGCCTCGTCAAGCTCGGTGAAAACGCGCGGTTTGTGATCGAAAAAGCGCAACCGAAGAGCGGCGTATTCGAGGCCGCGTTTAACGTCGTCAATGGTGCTTTCCGTTTCACCACGCAGACCCTCGCCAAAAGTACGCGGCGCGATGTGAAAATCCGTGTGGGACAAAACGCCACGATCGGCATCCGCGGCACCGATCTCTGGGGTCGTGGGCGCGATGACAAAGATATCGTCTGCCTGATCGAAGGCAAGATCGAGATTACGGGCAACGACAACAAATTGCTGACGCTCGATCAACCCTTGCAATTTTTTCAATCGACGCGCAGCGCCCCGCCCGAACCATTGACATCGCTGCCGCCCCCGCAACTCGAGGTATTTGCGGCGGAAACGGAAATCGAATTCGGCAAAGGCAGCAGCGCGAAAGGCAACCGGAAAGTAATTGTTTCCGGATTCGCCACACGCGATGAAGCGCGGCAGGCGGCCCGGGGCTTGCGTAGCAACGGCTATCCCGCTGAAATCACAGCCGACAATACGGTGATGATCGACAAAATGGAGAGTGAGCTTTCCGCGCGCCAACTGGGGGCGCAGTTGAAGGCGGGCTCCGGATTCAAGGAAGTGCGCATTCAGTAGACCCAGTGTCGTGTCGAACATGCGCCGGTAAATTGAGCGGTCAAGTGAGCCACTATAATGGGCGATCAAAACTGATCGCCCCGCATGATTGCCCCGGAATCCCATCCTTTGCCGCTATTGCCGCATCCGCGGCTGCTTGAAAACCTCAATCCCGAACAACTGAAGGCCGTCACATTGGGGCGCGAAAGCGCGCTGGTGCTGGCCGGTGCCGGCAGCGGCAAAACACGCGTTCTGACGACTCGCATTGCCTACCTGATTCAGACCGGTCAAGTGAGCCCCGCCGGCGTGCTCGCGGTGACATTCACCAACAAGGCCGCGAAGGAAATGCTCGCGCGTCTGTCGGCGATGATGCCAATCAACACGCGCGGCATGTGGATCGGCACCTTTCACGGCCTCTGCAACCGCCTGTTGCGCGCGCATCACCGCGACGCGAATTTGCCGCAGACCTTTCAAATTCTCGATTCGGCCGATCAGCAGTCGGCGGTGAAGCGTTTGCTGAAGACCTTGAACGTCGACGAAGAGAAATACAAACCGCGCGAGATGTGCTGGTTTTTCAATAGCTGCAAGGAGCAAGGCTTGCGTGCGGGCGCGGTCGAAGCGCAGGATGAATTCACTCGCCGACAGGTTGAGCTCTATCGTGCCTACGATGAGCAATGCCAGCGCGAAGGCGTGGTCGATTTCGCCGAATTACTGTTGCGCTGTTTTGAATTGCTTTCCAGGCATCCGGCGCTGCTGGAACATTATCGCGAGCGCTTCAAATTCATTTTGGTCGATGAATTCCAGGACACCAACCAATTGCAATACCGCTGGGTTCGACTGCTTGGCGGCGGAGGCGCGGCGATGTTCGCGGTGGGCGACGACGATCAATCGATCTACAAATTCCGCGGTGCCGAGGTCGGCAACATGCGCGATTTCCAGCGAGACTATGCCAGCGGCAATGTCATCAAGCTGGAGCAGAATTATCGTTCGCAAGGCAATATTCTCGATGCCGCCAACGCAGTGATCCAGCAAAACAAGGAGCGGCTCGGCAAGAATTTGTGGACTGAGGCAGGCAAGGGCGAGCCGGTGCGCATTTACCCTGCCGCGTCGGACAACGACGAAGCCGGCTTCATCATTGATGAAGTCAAAGCGTTGAACCGCGCCGGTGCGGACTTGAGCAGCATGGCGCTCCTGTACCGTTCCAACGCCCAATCGCGGGTGCTGGAGCACGCGCTGTTCCGCGCCGGGGTCTCCTACAAGGTCTATGGCGGCCTGCGCTTTTTCGAACGCCAGGAAATCAAACATGCACTCGCGTACTTGCGCGTCGCCGCGAATCCCGACGACGATGGCGCATTTTCGCGCGTGATCAATTTTCCGCCGCGCGGTATCGGCGCACGCTCGATCGAGCAAATTCAGGAGCTGGCGCGACGCAACAGTCTATCGATGCACGCGGCCGCCGCATCGGGCATCGCCAAAGGCGAAATCAGCGGCCGCGCTGCATCGATGATCGGCGCATTCCTGAAAATCGCTGACTCGCTGCAGGCTTCGTCGACGGTCGTTGCATTGCAGGAGCTGGTCGACGAATGCCTTGAGAAAAGCAGCTTGCGCGCGCACTATCAGGCCGAGCGCGAGGGCGCTGATCGGCTGGAGAATTTGGCCGAACTCATCAACGCCACTGCGCAATTTCAGGAAGAGTACGAGGGCGACGATACCGCGCTGGTCGGTTTCCTCACCCACGCGAGCCTCGAAGCCGGCGAACATGAAGCGGGTGCATCAGAGGACGCGTTGCAACTCATGACGGTGCACTCGGCCAAGGGACTTGAGTTCACGGCGGTGTTCTTGAGTGGCCTCGAAGAAGGCTTGTTTCCGCACGAAAATTCCATCAAGGATCTGGAGAGCATCGAGGAAGAGCGGCGCCTGATGTACGTCGCGATCACGCGCGCGCGCGAACGCTTGTATCTTTCGTATGCGGCGCAACGCATGCTGCATGGGCAAATGCGCTACGGCATTGTGTCGCGGTTTGTCGACGAGATTCCCGCCGCGCTGTGCAAGTGGATTGTGGTGCCGGAACAACAGGCGGGATACCTCGCGGGGCAGCGGATGTATCCAATGGCGCGCGGTGGCGGTGGATATTCCGCGTCGGACTCGGCTGGCGGCAACTACTCCGGTGCCGCGTGGCGCGAAGGTCGCGGCAGCGGTGAGGCGCATTTCAACCGACCGGGCCGCAACACTACCGAGACCCGCTACGGTCGTGAAGGCGCGCCCGACACTGCGCGCGCGAACTTTGAAACCAAACGACAAGATACGCACCCTTTCGCGATCGGCCAAAACGTCATGCACGCCAAATTCGGCGAAGGCGTGGTGGTGAATTTCGAAGGCAACGGGCTCGACGCGCGCGTGCAAGTCAAATTCCGCAGCGACGGCACCAAATGGCTCGCGTTGCAGTATGCGAAATTGGTGGCGATGGGGTAATCGATCGCTGCGCGCAGGGTTGAAACGCAAGCATTGGCGGGCGTTTCGGGGCAGAAATCGTTGAAAATGCCCGCCAAATAAGGAGTTTGATATTGTTGTCGGGCCGAACTGCCTTACAGTCAATATCTCCAATCTTCGTGTCTGACGGGCAGTCGGTTTAACGCTGACCGATGGAACTGCCACTTCGGCATGAATTGATCCATCAAAGAAACGAACCGGGCATTGTGGGTGTCCTTGAAACTGGCGCCCTTCGGAACAGTGATGGCGGCATACGGTACGTCGGCAAACTTGTCGCTCACATATTTGATGAACAGCATGACCAGCACGTAGTCCTTGTACTGGCTGGCGTCCATGCCGCCGCGCAGTTCGTCGCAGCTGGACCAAAGGGAAGAATAGAGTTCGGATTTCTTGATTGCCATTGAGTGCTTCGTATTGTTGAGTGGGCAGTCTTTAGAAATGCCCCTGTGTGTGCCAACGAACAAATTCTCGAAAAGGGTACTTCCATTTACCATGTCGTTCTCGCGCCCCCAAAAGGATTTCATCCGGTCAACGCGGGAATCCAAATTTCGTAAGCATATGAGATGCAACGAAAAATGGATCCCCGCATTCGCGAGGATGACAAGAATTAAGGGTAATTATTGAACCGGCAATTAAATATGTTGAAGCGCGCCCTTTCCCCGCGTAGGCGGGGATCCAAGTTTTCTGCAATTCCGCTACGAAACTTGGCCCCCCGCCTACGCGGGGGAAGGAAATAATTGAAGTCAGTTCAACATGTTTAATTGTCGGATCAATAGAACCTACCTGAAAGTAAAACACTAGTATCAGCGGGCTTCTCCAGACACAAATGCG
>JANPBQ010000103.1:0-3815 GCA_031430555.1 Betaproteobacteria bacterium | reverse complement strand
TCGGTTAAGCCCCCACGTCTCTGCCGTAGGATGGGTGGAGCGCAGCGATACCCATCATGGCCGCACGCAAGGACGATGGGTATCGCTGCGCTCCACCCATTCTACAACCCGCTTTCCGGGGCGTCTGGGGCTAAACCGAGTGCCATGAGTGTCTGACCCCATTTATGTTCCCATTTATGTTCCAATCGCGCAAATACCGGTTGTGTGGGATGAGGCCGATTCGAGGCCTAGAAGACGGTATTGTCGTTTGCGCTCTTAGCGGGAATTACTTGGAGTACATCCCAGTGTTCGACGATTTTCCCACTTTCGTCGAAGCGGAAGATGTCAATACCCGCCCAGTCCTTACTCTCATCGGTGGGCCACTCTTGGCGGCAATGCAGGACGACCAGATTTCCTTCCGCCACGGAGCGTTTGAAGGTCACGCGCTTGCCGGGAAAATCTTTCGCCATGCGCTCGAAGTAGTCAATGAACGCCTGCTTTCCATCCGCGACGTGCGGATTGTGTTGGGTGTAGCTGACGCCAACGTATTGCTCTATCGCTTCGGCAGGTTTGCAATCGTTGAACATGAGTTCGTAGAACGCCATTGCGTTCAGCCTGTTGCGTTCAAGCGTTTCACTCATGTACGAATCCTTAAGACTCGGCGCGGGCTGGCGTGTGCTGTAAACGAGTATGTCGCCCAACACCCGAGCTAAGCAGCGCGCCGTTTTGTGGCGCGTCCACTTGAGCGACTAGTTATGCCAGTTGCCTTGGAAGCGATCATAAGCAGGCTCCGAAGTGCGTCGTTGACGGCGTCACTGTTGGGGAATACTTTCGTCAATTTGGGATCAATCACCACAATATTGGTGGACTTTGCATATCGAGCGGCGTACTTGCCGCGAACAAGTGGGCCAAGGTCTTCGCGTTGATATTCAGCACGCATTTCGTCGTCTTTGGGTTTAGCTTTCTTCATATATTTTCTTCTCCTTTCTGGTTGCAGGGCGAGCACTGAAGATGCGAATCACGTTACCTCGGTCGGTATGGCAAACGATAAGTACTCGTCGCGCGCTCGACAATCCAATTGTGACAATGCGCGCCTCACTGACTGAATGTTCCAAGTCGCGACCGCTGACCGATAGGACGTCCCCAAACACGGTGCTTGCCTCATCGAAGCTCACCCCATGCTTGAGTAAATTCGTTACTTCTTTGGCCGGATCCCATTCAAATTGCATGGCCCAATGTTAAGGCAACTTTGATGTCAGCGTCTTAAATGACGGTTTATGAAGCGTCAATTTGTGAGGTGTGGATAACATTATCCATTGCGATCAATAGCATGCCGCAGATTAGTACGTCCTAATTGAAAATGCAAACACATGATTGGTGGAACGGCTTAAATCGACTCTTGCCAAGCGAATGGCGCGCCACATACGCAAACAATCTCTCACCCTTGCTGGCCGCAAATACTCTAATCATTCCGCCACGACCGGCATCACCTCTTTCCCCATCACGTTTGCTTTTGTCAGTCGACGTCGTGATCGGTGCCGCAACGCGGGCGAAGCAACGTGATATGCGAAAGTGGTCGACCTTCCACACAAATCCCGTTCGGGCTATGCTTCCTGAATTCAATGCGTCGGCAACCATGCTTGCGTCGTTGCATCCAGATAACCGGGAGAATTATTGATGCGCGCTCGCCACCTCGAACGTCACCGCACCGATCGCATCGGCTGGCTGCGCGCAGCAGTGCTGGGTGCTAACGATGGCATTGTTTCCACGGCCAGTCTGATCGTCGGCGTCGCGGCGGCGAACACCGATCATTCCACATTGATGATCACCGGCGTTGCGGGGCTGGTGGCGGGGGCAATGTCGATGGCGGCGGGGGAATATGTGTCGGTGTATTCGCAGGCCGATACCGAGAAGGCCGATATCGAACGCGAGCGGCTGGAGTTGCTTTCCGACGCGGCGAGTGAGCACAAGGAATTGGCGGCGATTTATGTCGGTCGTGGTTTGGATGTTGCACTCGCCGATCAGGTGGCGACGCAATTGATGGTGCATGACGCGCTGGGCGCACACACGCGCGATGAACTCGGCATCTCGCATACGCTGGCAGCGCGACCCTTACAGGCGGCGTTGGCGTCGGCGGGCAGTTTTGCGTTGGGCGCGCTGTTGCCGCTGATCGTGACAATGTTGGCACCGCGTTCGATGCTGATCACACTTGTCTCTGCAACCTCTCTCGTATTTTTGGCGCTGCTCGGCGCGGTCGCGGCGCGCGCGGGTGGTGCGGCGATGATGACGGGTGCGGTACGCGTCGCGTTCTGGGGTGCGTTGGCGATGGCGCTCACGGCGGGCGTGGGTAAGTTGTTCGGTGCCGCCGTCTGATGCGTGCGTTGTCCGGCACCGGAAATTTGGAGTAGCGCGGCATGAATGGGCCGATCGCTTTCGCTCAGCTTGTCTTCACGCTCGGCTGGACCGTATATGTGATTTTCCTGCCGGGGCTGCTGACGCGCGCGGGCATTGATGTTTCCTGGCTGCCGTGGATATTGATTGCGGATCAATTGTTATTCGCCGTCGCCGATCTCGCCTGCGGACTATGGATGGATCGCAGCGCGCAACTGGTGCAAAAAGCGGCGCACTGGATGACGGCGATGGTGCTGTTGTCGTGCGCGGTGTTCGTCGCGCTGCCACTGATCGCGCCATCGTTGCCGGTGTGGATTTTTGTTCCCGCGTTATTTTTGTGGGTGGTGTGTTCGTCAGTGTTACGCGTGCCGCCGCTCGCGATGCTGGGCAAATTCGCGGTGCCCTCACAGCCGAATACGCTGCATACGCCGGTCGCGTCTTACCTGTTCGGGCTCGGTATCGCAGGTGCGTTGGCGCCGTATCTCACGGTACTGTTGAAAAATCGCGATCCGATGTTGCCATTTATTGTGGCAAGCGTTGCGTTGGCGGTGGCAACAATGGTGTTGCGGCGTGCGTTGGTACGCGCGGGAACGGCATCGTCGCACTCCAGCGAGTCGGACACGATCGCCACCGGCACCGCCACATTGACGCCATCCACAACGCGCATCGCCATCGCGCGGCCATTGCTGATCGCAATTGCCTTGTTCGCGCTTGGCATGCAAATTCATTCGGGCATGAATTCGGCCAAGCTGTTCACGATGGTGGCATCCGGCGTGCCGCTGGAATGGTTGATGCCGCTGTTCTGGGCGGGTTTTAGCGTGGCGATGTTTCCGGTATCCGTTTGGCTCACGCGTCACGCGAAACGCGATACTCAATCGGTTGTGCCGCCGACTCAAATTCTGTGGCTCGCGGGCGCGCTGGGTGGTGCGGCATTTGTGGGCTGTGCGATGCAACCAACGCTGCCTCTGTTGATCGCGCTACAAATTATTGCCGGTGCGACGTGGGCAGCCGTGCTTCTGGCCGCGATCACGTCGGCAACAATGATCGGGCGAACCGGACGTGAGGGCGGCTTGATCGGCGCCACCATGGCGCTTTTGGCGATGGCAGCGGTCGGACGCATTGCGCTGGTGTTGGCCATCGCACCCGGAACGAGCGGTGACGCAGGCCGATGGATCGCGGACGCGTTGCCTTGGTTAAGCGGCGGTGCCTGGCTGTTGGCGGCGGCGATGCTGATGGTGTTTGCCGTGCGGCGATAAGGGGAACTTCTATCAACCTATAATTCGGTCGCCCCGGATTTAGTCCGGGGCCTAATTTTCACTGCAACACAATAGGTTACAAAACTTAGGTACCGGCCCGGCGCAACCCTTGCGGTTGTTCGCCGGTACGACAGAGGTAAATAGAAGTACCCTTGGCTTTCCCTATGGCCGCAACGCGTGAATCAAATC
>JANPBQ010000102.1:0-24823 GCA_031430555.1 Betaproteobacteria bacterium | reverse complement strand
CAGCGACATCGAGGAATCACGCGCGGTGTATCAGTGGGTGGCAGCGCTATGCATGTCGCTTGGCGCGTCTGAAAACGACTTGGTGCCGTTCGAGAAATACGCCAACGCCGCCACCGGACTTGCCAACCCCTCGTCGGCTGCGCGCGCCTTGTTTGGCGGCGCGCACAACATTGAGAGGGTTGATCGTCTGGTGCAAACCGTCGCCGCGCAGAAGGGAATGCGCAACGCGGTGATCGATGAAATGGTGGCAATGGTGGATGAACGGCTGGCTGTGAACCGGCAGAAACTCTAGGGGTTTGTTGAAATTCGATATGTCAGAGCAGTTTGTGATCAATGTGGACTCCTTCCCTCTTTTTAAAGAGGGAAGGAGGGAGATTTACGGCGGTTATCTTGGCGCAACCGCCGCAAATCCCTCTCAATCTCCCTTTTCAAAGGGAGAAGTGACTCGCTATGAGCGATAGCTCAATTAATGGCGAGAATTTCAAAAAATCTCTATTGTCGCGTGACGCGAAACATTCAGTGCGCTCATTGCGCACAATGGTGTTTGCCAATTTGGAAATGCAGAACCGTCTATGCTCCGCGAATCATCGGCAATCGCGCCTCATTGGCGGCAAGCGCCGCCGAATATTCGATGATGCGGGCGGTTTCGCGCGCGACCTCCGCGCCGTGAAATTTTTCGATCAGGTACAGCGTCATGTCGATGCAAAGCGTGACGCCGCCGCCCGTCAGCACCGCGCCGCAATCGACCAGCCTTGCATCGAGCGCGTGAATCGCGGGATAACGCTCGCGCATCAACGCGAGCGGCGATGTTTCCGCGCCGTAAATTTCGCGTTTGGTGGTTGCATCACGGCCGTCGAGCACGCCGCTCGCCGCGAGAATCATTCCACCGGTGCAAACGGCGGCGACGGTGACATTCGCGCTGGTGCGGCGGATGTATTCGAGTGTCGCAGCGGATTCGCACTGCACCTGCCAGCCCGGCCCACCGGTAATAATCAATACGTCGGTGGGTGGCGCATCGGCATAGCCATAGTCCGCCAATACCTTCAATTCATTGGCGAGCGCCACCACGCCGGCGTGTTCGGCAACCGTGAACATCTCGATGGCGGGTGCGACGCGGCGCGCCATCGACAACACGCCGTAGGTGGCAAGATCGATCGGTTCGGTGCCTTCATAAATCAGGATCGCGGCGCGCATATAACTCTCCGGGAAAGGACTTGATATCTTGCCATGGCATGGAAAGCGCCGCTTGTCCATTGACAGTAAATCGGCACTGGGTCAATATTTACACGCGCATTGTGCGGCAAAAATTCGGCAACCATCCATCGGGAGACGCGACATGGCAATCGACAAGAAAGCGGACATCGGCGACATTCAAGCGAAAAATTCGCCGGCGACACGCAGAAGATTTCTCGCGGGCGCAGGTGCCGGCGCGGGATTGGCATTGGCCGGGTTTCCGATGATCGCGAAGGCGCAAAGTGCCCCGATCACGATGAAATTTCAAAGCACCTGGCCGGTGAAATTCATTTATCACGAGTTTGCCGTCGATTGGACCAAGAAAGTGGCCGAACTGTCCGGCGGGCGTCTCAAGATCGAGATGCTTCCGGCCGGTGCCGTGGTGCCCGGATTGCAGCTCGCGGACGCGGTCAGCAAAGGGGTGCTGGACGGTGGACATGGCCTCGCCGGATTCTGGTTCGGCAAGAACAGCGCGTTCGGATTGTATGGCGCAGGGCCCGATTTCGGCATGGACGCAACGCAGCTCCTTGCATGGGTCGAGTATGGCGGCGGCAAGGAATTGTTCACCGAGATCCAGGCGGCGGCGCAACTCGATTTGGTGAGCTTTTTGTATGGCCCGGTGCCGTGCGAGCCGATGGGCTGGTTCAAAAAACCGATCCGCACGGTGGCCGATTTGAAAGGCATGAAGTTTCGCACCGCCGGCCTCGCCGTCGACATGTTCAATGAGCTCGGCATGTCCACGGTGCAAATGGCGCCCGCCGATATCGTCCCCGCGATCGATCGCGGCGTGCTCGACGGCGCCGAATTCGCGAGCGCGACCGACGACCGTATTATGGGCTTTCCGGATGTCGCGAAATACTATCTGCAACAGAGTTATCACATGTCGAACAATTTCTGCGAAATGATGATCAACAAGAAAAGATACGACGCGTTGCCGGAGGAAATGAAAATCATCATGAAACATGTGAGCCACGCAGCCAGTGCCGATATGGAATGGAAGAGCATGCATCGCATGTCTCAGGACTATATCGAGCTGCAAACCAAGCAGGGCGTGAAGGCCTACACAACACCCAAGGTAATCCTCGATGCGCAATTGAAAGCGTGGGATAAGGTGATCCAGAAACGCTCTGCCGAAAATCCGCTGTTCGCGAAAGTGATTGCCTCGCAAAAGGCATGGGCCAAGCGGGTGATGTATTGGAAGAACGACATTCAGGTCGATCGCAAGGTGGCCTATGCGCATCACTTCGGCAAAGGTATGCCGACCGCGTAGTTTCACGATCGAATTCATAGGAGAAAACCCATGGCACTGACCGCAACGACAAAAACGACCGCCGAACCCGAGCGCCTGCGCGGACATTTGGAACCGACGCCGGATGGCTCCGTTTATGTGAACCCCGCCTCAATGCAATGGAAGCCCTCGCAGTTCGAGGGTATCGAAATCAAAGTGTTGTACGAAGACAAAACGCGCGGCGAAATGACTTGCCTGTTGAAGTGGCAGCCGGGTACCACACTGCCGTTTCACAAACATCCGGAAATCGAGCAGAGTTACGTGCTATCCGGATCGTTTTCCGATCACGACGGTATTGCGCGCGTGGGTGAATATGTGTGGCGCCGACCTTTGTCGATGCACGAAACGCATAGCGCGGAAGGCTGCGTGATTTTGGCCATCTACCGGAAGCCGAATATTTTCCGTAATAGCGCCGGTTTCGAGCCGGGTGGAAAGCGCGTGAAAACGGATCGCGTGCCGACAACGTTTGATGCAAAGACCGTCGCGAAGTCGAGTGCAACACCCGCCGCGAAAGCGAAAGCTCCACCAAAGGCAAAACCGAAAACAGCGCCCGTTGCGAAGCGTAAAGCCGCCTAAGGAAGCGCCGATTTGTTCGCGCCGTTTTTAACTATCTTTTCGCTGGCCTTTTCGCGGTCGTTTTAACCGGCTTTTTTGCCGCCGCACGCAACGCCGCCGCGACTGCGCCGTGCGCCCATTCGCGCATCATTGCGGGACTCTCCATGGCGTCTTCCGGACATTGGTAATAACTCATCGCCACCTTTTTCGCCTTGTTTTTCGATTCAAACAAGAACGGCTCCAATCCGCGCGCCTCGAATTCGCCACGATTGACGTCATCCGTCTTCAGATAAAAAACGTCGTCGATAACAATGCCGAAAATCAGGCCATCCCGGTAGATGCCGTGCCCGCCGAACATCGCCCGCGACGTGATGCCGCCGGCCGGCGCAAGCAGTTCCAAGAGATAATCGACAAATTCGTTTCGCTTGGCCATTGCGTATCCCCATGAAAACGTTGACTGAACTCTCTCGCGATCTCGCCACCGGCGCAACCACCTCCGAGCAACTGGTGCGCGACTGCCTCGAAAAAATCGCTGACCCGGCAGGCGAAGGCGCGCGCGCCTTCATCAAAGTTTACGCCGACCCTTCGCTGGCGGCAGCGCGGGCGAGCGACATGGCACGCGCGCACGGGCAAGCCGCCTCGCCGTTGGCGGGGATTCCGATCTCGATAAAGGACTTGTTCGATATCGGCGGTGAAGTCACGCGCGCGGGCTCGATCGTCTTGAACGATGCGCCGCCGGCGACGGTAGACGCGCCGGCCATCGCCCGACTCAAAGCGGCCGGCCTGATCGTCATCGGCCGCACCAACATGACTGAATTCGCCTACGGTGCCAACGGCATGAATCAGCATTACGGCACGCCATTGAACCCGTGGGATCGCGCCGCCAAACGCATTCCCGGCGGCTCGACCTCGGGCGGCGCGGTGAGTGTGACTGACGGCATGGCGGCGGCGACCATCGGCTCGGATACCGGCGGTTCGGTGCGCATTCCGTCAGCGTTGTGCGGCATCATCGGCTTCAAGCCCACGCAGCGCCGCGTGCCGCTGGCAGGTGCGTTTCCGTTGTCGTTCACGCGCGATTCGATCGGCCCGCTCGGCAATTCAGTCGCGTGCTGCGCGTGGCTGGATGCCGTGATGGCGGATGCGCCGCTGGGGTTGCCCGCACCTAGTGTATTGAAGGGCTTGCGGCTAGGCGTGCCGACCACGCTGTTGCACGATTCGCTGTCTTCGGAAGTGTCCAGTGCTTTCTTGCGCGTTTTAAACGCGCTTTCGGTCGAGGGTGCGCAGATTGAAGAATTTTCATTCCCGGAATTGACGCGCGAGCGGGACGGCAGCGCGAAGGCGAACTTTTCCGCCGTGGAAGCCTATGCGTTGCATCGCGCGCGGCTTGCATCGGACGGCGATAAATTTGACCGTCGCGTCTATGCGCGATTGATGCTTGGCGCGGAGATGAAAGCGGCCGATTATGTCGATTTGTTGAAATTGCGGCGTGCGTTGATGGAATCCGCCGACCGCGTCACCGCGCGTTTCGACGCATTGCTGGCACCGACGGTGCCGATCATCGCACCCACACTCGCCGAGATGGAATCCTCGGACGAGGTTTTTTTCAAAAAAAATGGCATGTTGCTGAGAAATTGTGCGCCGTTCAACGTGCTCGACCGGCCATGCCTGTCGATTCCGTGCCACCCCAGCGGCGATGCGCCGGTCGGATTGATGGTGGTCGGCGAAACAATGGGGGATTCGCGTTTGCTATCGATCGGCATGGCGATCGAGGCTGCGTTGGTGTATTTGCGCTAATTGCTTGTTGAAAGCCTACTTCGCGGATCAGAACCCGCGGTTTTTTTTCTTCGTCGCCTGCGCCTCTTCCTGATCTTTTTTCATCTTTTTCTCGGCCTGCTTCTTGTCCCAACCGATCATGGGGGTAATGACGCTCCACCACAATGCCAGCACGGCGAACGGCATGAGCACCCAGAACCAGGACCAATTCGCGGGCGGGCCAATGTCGGCCAGCTTCAACAGCAAAATGATGAGGGCGACGACGGCGAGTGGCATAACAGGCTCCAAGCAGTAACGATAGACGACCCACAAATTAGCACAATCCACGCCACAATACTTGCGTCGCCACGATTGCGTCGAAACGATTGAACGCGCAAAACAAAAATGTCGGCGGCCATCATCATCGTCAACGCCAATATCCATAAGACCGTTGATAACGTTGCCGCCACGTCCAGGATTGCCGCAGCACGTGAAACCGCATATAGTGCCGGCTGTCGCCACATCCCACTCGATCCATCCCAAAAAATTCACACGCTGGAGATTTTCATGAAACGAATTCGTCTCGCTGTTCTCGCCGCACTCACTCTCGCCTTTACGGGTGCCCTTCAGGCCAATGAAGAGTTGGCCACCAAGAGCGGCTGCATGGCCTGCCACAAAGTCGATGCCAAAGTCCTCGGCCCCGGCTTAAAGGAAGTCGCTGCGAAATACAAAGGCGACAAGAAAGCCGAGGCGATGTTGATCGAAAAAGTAAAGAAAGGCGGCATGGGAACGTGGGGGCCGATCCCGATGCCACCGAACGGGCATATCAAAGATGAGGACATCAAGATGCTTGTCAAATGGGTGTTGGCACTTAAGTAAGCGGTTGCTTACATAAATTGAGCACGTGTCTGACCCGCCCGATCTGCTCTGTCCAAATGTGCCTGTGCAAATCGTTTGACAAGGCCCAAATTCCATTCGCATAATTGCGCTTTTGCAGCTGCCGCGCATTCGCGATCGGCGTCGATTTTCCACCCTTATTTTGGAGTGTCCCTGATGAAAACGTCCTACAAGATTCTATTCGCCGCGATGCTGGCTGCCGGTGTCGTGGGTTGCGGCAAAGAAGAACCCAAACCTGCACCGAAAGCCGAAGCACCGGTTGAGCCCTCGATTACGGTGAAGATTGCGCACGCAGGACCGTTGACGGGTTCCATCGCGCACTTGGGCAAGGATGATGAAAACGGCGTTCGCCTGGCAGTCGATCAAACGAACGCGAAGAAGATCAAGATCGACGGTAAAGTACTGAAAATCCAGTTCTTGACCGAGGACGATCAGGCTGACCCGAAAGTCGGTACCACGGTTGCGCAAAAACTGGTTGACGCCAAAGTCGCGGCGGTCATCGGCCACCTGAATTCCGGCGTGACGATTCCCGCCTCGGAAATTTACAACAAAGCCGGCATCCCGGTGATTTCCGGTTCCGCAACCAACCCGACATTGACCGAGCGTGGTTTGAAGAACGTGTTCCGCACCGTTGGTCGCGATGATCAGCAAGGCCCCGCATTGGCCACGTATATCGCCAACGAATTGAAGGGCAAGAAAGTCGCGTTGATCGACGACAAGACCGCGTACGGCGAAGGCCTCGCCAACGAAGTTGAAAAAACCTTGAAGGCGGCGAAAGTCAATCCGATTGCTCGCGAGCGTACGACCGACAAGGAAACTGATTTCAAAGCGATTCTCACCAAGATCAAAGGCAAGAATCCCGATGTCGTGTTCCACGGCGGCATGGATGCCACCGGTGGCCCGCTGCTGAAACAAGCGCGTGAACTCGGCATCAAGGCCGTGTTCGTATTTGGCGACGGCGCTTGCACCAATGAGATGGCAAAGATGGCCGGCGACGCAGCAGAAGGCTTTGTCTGCTCGCAAGCGGGCTTGCCTTCGGAAGCGGCCAGCAAGGATTTCCTGACCGCCTTCAACGCGAAATACGGCGAAGTCAAACAATACGCGCCCTACTTCTACGATGGCACGATGGCGATGATCGAGGCAATGAAAAAAGCCAACTCGGTCGATCCCGCCAAATTCATGCCGGAAGTGTTCAACGTAAGCTTCACGGGTGCTACCGGCAAGGTTGAATTCGATGCCAAGGGTGACCGCAAGGATGCCGAAATCACCATCTTCAAAATGACGAAGGGAAAAATTGTGCCGACGTCGATCGTGAAAAATGGCGTGGCGACCGCGTTTGCCGCGGCACCTGCACCGGCGGCGGCTCCAGCCGCAGCACCTGCCGCTGCTCCCGCCGCCGCTCCAGCGAAAGATGCGAAGCCTGCGGAAGCGCCGAAGAAATAAGCCTTTCGAAAACAAGAAAACGGCACCGTCATCGGTGCCGTTTTTTTTGCGTACAGTTCAACGCCGGTATTCTTGTTTCCTTCCCCCGCGCAGGCGGGGGCCAAATTTCGCAATCAAATTTCGGCAGCCCATAATTTGCCCCCCGCCTAAGCGGGGGAAGAACTTGAGGCGCGTTGGAATGCGACGCTCTTGAAATGCGCTTGACGTAGCACGAACCCCTTCAGGTAACATTCGCCGATGGATACCTTTCTCCAGCAATTGGTCAATGGCCTCACACTCGGCTGCGTCTATGCCGTGGTGGCGCTGGGCTACACGATGGTCTACGGCATCATCCAGCTCATCAATTTCGCGCACGGCGAAGTGGTGATGATCGGCGCGATGGTGGCTTTTTCGGTAATCACGGCGCTGGCGGGTTCGGGCATGCCGCCATTGATGATCGTGCTGCTCGGTGTGCTCGCCGCGATCCCCGCCTGCGCGCTGGTGGGCTATACGGTGGAACGCGTCGCCTACCGACCGCTACGCAATGCGCCGCGCTTGGCACCGCTGATTACCGCGATCGGCATCTCCATCATCCTGCAACACCTGGCGCTCTTGATCTGGGGCCGCAATTTCATCTCCTTCCCGCAGATTTTCCCAACGCAAACCTATCACCTGAACGATTCCGCCAATAGCGCCACCATCACCAACGTGCAAATCATCATCATGGTGTTGTCGCTCGCAATGATGGCGGGGCTGTTACTGCTGGTGTACAAAACGCGCATCGGCATCGCCATGCGTGCGACCTCGCAAAACCCGCAAATCGCCGGGCTGATGGGCATCGACATCAACCGCATCATTTCGTTCACGTTCGTGATCGGTGCCGGCTTGGGCGCGATGGCAGGCGTCATGGTCGGCAGCTACTACGGCATCGCGCATTACCAGATGGGGTTTCTGCTCGGCTTGAAAGCGTTCTCGGCGGCGGTGCTGGGTGGCATCGGCAATTTGGGCGGCGCAGTGCTAGGCGGAATTTTGATCGGCCTGATCGAAGCCTTTGGCGCGGGCTACATGGGCGATCTCACCAACGTGTGTTTTCTCAATACCTGGCTGCCGGGATTTTCAAATATGTGCGAAGCGAATGCGAATGGCAGTTTGTTTGGCAGCAATTACAAAGATGTTTACGCGTTCATTGTGCTCATCATGGTGCTGGTGTTTCGGCCTTCGGGATTGCTGGGCGAACGAGTGGGAGACCGCGCGTGATTGCCGCCGAGTGGACCCGCAATCCGCGCAATAAATGGCTCGGCGTCGCCCTCATCGCGATTGCCTTGATCGCGCTGCCGTTTGTGCTCGCGATGGTCGGCACGGCCTGGGTGCGCATCACCAATTTTGCGATTCTGTTTGTGTTGCTCTCATTGGGCCTCAACATCGTGGTCGGCTATGCGGGCTTGCTCGATTTAGGCTACATCGCGTTTTATGCGGTCGGTGCGTATGTTTACGCATTGCTCGCCTCGCCGCATTTCGGGTTGCATTTGCCGTGGTGGATGATCTTGCCGATTGGCGCATTCGTTGCGTGCGTGTTCGGCATCTTGCTCGGTGCGCCGACGCTTAAACTGCGTGGCGATTATCTGGCGATCGTCACGCTCGGCTTCGGCGAGATCGTGCGGATTTTTATGAACAACTTGTCTGAGCCGATCAACATCACCAACGGGCCGAAGGGCCTTGCGACGATCGATTCGATCAAACTGTTCGGCGTCGATTTCGGCAACAACACGCGCATCGGTGACTTCATTTTGTCCGGCACGATCAAATATTATTTTTTCCTGCTGGTCATCATGCTGATCGTGATTGTCATCAATTTTCGCTTGCAGAATTCGCGCATCGGTCGCGCCTGGGAAGCGATCCGTGAAGACGAAATGGCGGCGCGCGCGATGGGAATTGATACCACGCGCATCAAGCTGCTGGCTTTCGCGATGGGGGCCTCGTTTGGCGGCATTGCCGGCGGCATGTTCTCCGCGATTCAAGGCTTCATCAGCCCGGAGAGTTTCGTCCTGAACGAAAGCGTGATGGTGCTCGCGATGGTGGTGCTGGGCGGCATGGGCAACATCTGGGGCGTGGTGCTGGGTGCGATCTTGTTGTCGTTCGTGCCCGAGGTATTGCGTTACACCGTGGAACCCGCGCAGATGGCGCTGTTCGGCAAGATGTGGATCGAGCCGGAAGTGCTGCGCATGTTACTGTTCGGTTTTGCGATGGTGTTGATGATGTTGTTTCGGCCGGCGGGGATATTGCCCTCCGCTACGCGCAAGCGCGAACTTGCGAAGTCCGACACATGAGCGCGCCGATTCTGGAAATCCGTGGCATCACCAAACGCTTCGGTGGTTTGACGGCACTTTCTGATGTCGGTTTTGCGATTGAAGAAGGTGCCATCTTTGGCTTGATCGGCCCCAATGGCGCGGGGAAGACCACGCTCTTCAATGTATTGACGGGCCTTTACCCCCAGGATGAAGGCACGTTTTCATTTCTCGGTCGGCCGTTGCAAAACTTGACGCCGGATCGCATCGCCGCACTCGGTATCGCGCGCACGTTTCAGAATATTCGCTTGTTCGCGAATTTATCCGCGATCGAAAACGTGATGATCGGTCGGCACGTGCGCACCCACGCTGGTGTGTGGGGAGCCATTACCCGCAATGCCTCGACCCGCGCCGAAGAAGCCGCGATCGAAAAACGCGCGCATGAGTTGCTGGTGTTTGTCGGGCTGGATCAACGCGCCAATGAACTCGCGAAGCAACTTTCCTATGGCGATCAGCGTCGGCTCGAAATCGCCCGCGCGTTGGCGACAGACCCGAAGATTCTTGCGCTCGACGAACCGGCGGCCGGCATGAATGCCACGGAAAAACAATCATTGCGCGCGCTGCTGGAGTCGATTCGCGGGCAAGGTGTCACGATTCTCTTGATCGAACACGATGTGAAATTGATGATGGGGCTTTGCGACCGTATCGCGGTGCTGGATTACGGCAAGAAAATCGCCGAAGGTCTTCCGGCGGATGTTCAGCGCGATCCGAAAGTGATCGAAGCCTATTTGGGCGTCTCGGTCGAGATCGCGGCGTAAAGATATGGCGCTGCTTTCGCTGAAAAATTTGCACGTTGGCTATGGTGGCATCAAGGCCGTCAAAGGAATCGATCTCGAGGTCAATGCGGGTGAGCTGGTCACGTTGATCGGCGCCAATGGCGCGGGAAAAACCACCACCCTGAAAGCCATCGTGGGTCTGCTGCGCCCCACGGAAGGCACGATCGAGTATGCGGGCGGAAGCATTGCCGGTGTGGCGTCACATCGCATTGCGGCCAGAGGGCTCGCGCTGGTGCCCGAGGGGCGCGGCGTGTTTCCAAGTTTGACGATCGAAGAGAATCTGCAAATGGGCGCATACATCCGCGATGACCGCGACGCCATTGCCGCCGACATCGAGCACAAGTTCACCTTGTTTCCGCGCCTCAAGGAACGTGCGAAGCAAACCGCCGGAACGTTGTCCGGCGGCGAGCAGCAGATGCTTGCGATCAGCCGCGCCTTGATGGCGCGACCGAAATTATTGCTGCTCGACGAGCCCTCGATGGGACTCGCGCCGATCATGGTGCAAAAGATATTCGAAGTCGTGCGCGATATTTCGAAGAGCGGAATGACCATCCTGTTGATCGAGCAAAACGCGAAGCTCGCGTTGCAGATTTCCCAACGCGGCTATGTAATGGATGGCGGCTTGATCACGCTTGCGGATGAATCGAAAGCATTGCTGGCGAACCCGAAAGTGCGCGAGGCCTATCTGGGCGAGAGTTGACGTTGGCGTCAGTGTTTCGGTGCCGGCAGAATGCGGCTCCTGCGCAAGCGGAAACGGGCGACGAAGAAGAAAACTTCGACAATTCCCAGCGCAATCGCGTGTATCAACAATTGATTGAACGCAAAGAATGCGATCAACACGCCGACGCCGATCAGGTTCAGCGTACATGCGCGCCGCATGAGTTTGTCGCGCAGGCCGGTGTAGCGCGCGATCAGCAAGTTCATTAATCCGACCCATGCCAACAAGACCGGGAGCGCCGTGTTCAGGCCATCGAAATAGTCCGACATCAACGGATTTCCGTACAGCGTTTCAAACCGGAATATCTGCATCGCCGCAATCGCTGGACTGGCGGCGAACTCGTCCGCTGCCGCCGAAAACTGCCCGGCAACATGCAGCGCCGCGACCAGAATCAAACCGATCGACGCGATGGAAAAAAGGCGATGACCCTGTCGAAACATTGTGTTCCCATTGTTGAATGCCTTCCCATGGTAACGTAACCGCGCCGCAATTCAACCTGTAGAAAGCGTCGACCCATGAGCGAACTCGCAAGCAAGGATTTTGCCGATCTCAAGCGCGCCAAACAACTCCTCGAAAATCCCGGCCTCGCCGCGAAAATGTCCTCCGCGCTCGGCTCACCGATCGAAAAGAGCGTCGCGATGTTGCCCAAGCGCGTGCAGCAGGGCATCTACAAGGCTTCCGAAGCGGCGATGATGAAGGCGCTCGATGTCGCGGTAAAGTCGTTGGGCGACAGCAAAATGAGACCCGCGCAAAGCCGCCTGCATACCGTCGCCGCAGCCACCAGCGGTGCCGTCGGCGGCGCGTTCGGATTGTTCGCATTGTCGATCGAGCTGCCGGTCTCGACCACCATTATGTTGCGCTCGATTGCCGATATCGCGAAAAGCGAAGGCGAAAATATTCAGCATATCGACACCAAGCTCGCGTGCCTCACCGTGTTCGCGCTCGGCAGCGAAAAGAGTGCAAAAGACAACGCGGCCGAATCGGGTTATTTCGCCGCGCGTGCCGCAATGGCAGGCGCGGTATCGGAGGCGACCAAATTTCTCGCCGAGAAAGGATTTTCCAAAACCGGCGCGCCGGCGCTGGTACGGCTGGTCTCGCTCATCAGCGGGCGCTTCGGCATCGTGGTTTCGGAAAAAGCGGCGGCGCAAGCGATCCCCATCATCGGCGCGGTTGCGGGAGGCCTCATCAACACACTTTTCATCGGCCATTTTCAAGATATGGCGCGTGGGCATTTCATCGTGCGGCGGTTGGAGAAGATTTATGGGGCGGAGCCGGTGAAGGTGGCGTATCGGGGGTTGTAAGACGCGCAGGGTCGAGTTCCAAGCGAGTGGAAATCAACATTCTTAATGGATAGGCTGAGCAATGAAAGTTATTTTTAGATCGCCAAAGGGTCGTCGCTTGAAAATTGCGCCTTCCCTCAATTCGTGCGGGTCCGGGGCAAAAAGTGTTCCCAATTTGTGCGCTCGTACATGGAAGGAATTGAGGACAAGTGTCGTTGCAATTTGCTGTTTCCTGCTTTCCGCAGTTGGAGTTACGCATGGAAACGCTCTTGCAACACCGGAGGCGGAAATTGTTGGTGCGGCCTTACAACATTTCGCAAGCCGCACTGACACGAGTTCACCGCATGAAAATGGGACAATTTTGATTGAGCCCATGTCATCGACCTACGTTGGTAGCTGGCCCACTAGCGAAAACCCCAGTGAGTCCTGTGTCTTTCCGACATCCCTTGTTAGCACCTTGGTTGCCCGGAACAAATCGGCAGTAAAGGCGTCCACGCTTTTACCGGCGACAAGGAAATGGCGCGTTTTGACCGACAAAGATCGGGAAGGCAACAGGGTTTATTCTCTCTATTCGCTCCCAACCGGAGAGAACATAAAAACGATCATGTCTCTGTCGCGTCCTGCCATTTCAAAGGACGGTGCAATGGCAGCCGTCATTTTTGAGTTCCGATGGTCAATGCATGGTGCGCTTGCGTTTTATCTGCTCAACCGCGTGGGTGCCTCATGGAAGGTGAGGTGTTCGGACCTGGCTTTTATGATGTGATATTTTCATTCGGGACTACACCCACTCCCGCCCAACCAGATACTTCTCCAACAACTCACGCTCTTTCGTGCCGGCATCCGGCGTCCAGTTATAACGCCACGTCGCGTGCGGCGGCATCGAGGCCAAAATCGACTCGGTACGCCCGCCGGATTGCAGTCCAAAATGCGTGCCGCGATCCCACACCAGATTGAATTCAACATAGCGGCCACGTCGATACGCCTGCCATTCGCGCTCGTTTGCACCGTAGGGGGTTTCTCGGCGGCGCTCGACGATCGGCGCGTAGGCGTCAAGAAACGCATCCCCTACGGCGCGTTGCAGGGCAAATGATTGTTCAAATCCTGGGGCATGGAAATCGTCAAAGAACACGCCGCCGATACCGCGCGGTTCTTTGCGGTGTTTCAAATAAAAGTATTCGTCGCACCACTTTTTGAAGCGGGGATAGTATTCCGCGCCGACGGGATCGAGTGCCGCTTTATTGACGCGATGAAAATGGATGCAATCTTCCTCGAATCCGTAATACGGCGTCAAATCCATGCCGCCGCCGAACCAGAATGCGTCCTGCTCGGTGGGCACTTTTGCGCGTGCGATAAAAAATCGCACGTTCATGTGGACCGTCGGCACATAGGGATTTTGCGGATGCAGCACCAGCGAGACGCCCATCGCTTCCCATGCGCGGCCGGCGATTTCCGGGCGATTCGCGGCGGCACTGGGTGGCAGGTTGTTACCCATCACATGCGAGAACAACACGCCACCGCGCTCCAGCAGATTGCCGCCTTCGAGCATGCGCGAAATGCCGCCGCCGCCTTCGGGTCGCTGCCATTCATCGCGCAGGAACGATTTGCCGTCGAGCGATTCAAGTTTCGCGACGATGCGCGCTTGCAAATCCAGCAGGTAGGTTTTGACGTCAATGATGTTCATGGCGCTATTTTGTCACCGGCATGATGCAATCGATCGACTCAGAAAACTCTAGCACTGGTGCGGCGTTTCAGCGTTTTTCATTCCAAGAGCCTCGCCGAATGGCGTTCTACGTTTTTCCAACTGAATTCAATTGCGCCATTGCGGCTTCACCATCGATACAAACCAATGCAGTTTTTTTCCCGAAAAATCACTGTCATCCTGAGCAATGCGAAGGATCTTGTTGCGACGAGATCCTTCGCGATGCTCAGGATGACAAGATAATGATTATGGGTTTTGCGCGGGCAGATACCTAGGCTTCTCCGTTTAAATGACATGCGCATGTCGGGTTTTTACGCATTCACCTTCCGCCCAATGGCGCGATAGCCAATATCCTTCCGATACTGCATGCCCCTGAAACGTATCGGTTCCAACAATTGGTACGCGCGCTGCTGCGCGATCTTGACGGTATCGCCGAGCGCGGTGGCGCACAGCACGCGGCCACCATTGGTGATCACTTTGCCGTCTTTGTTCAATGTGCCGGCGTGAAACACCCGCGCATCGTTCGTCGCCTTTGGCAGTCCCGTGATCTCGTCGCCCTTGGCGGGAGTCTCCGGATAATTTGCGGCGGCGATCACCACACCGAGTGCGGCACGGCGATCCCATTCGGCATCGATTTTGTCGAGACTGCCGTCGATGGCATGCTCCACCAGCGTCAGAAAATCGGATTTCAATCGCATCATGATTGGCTGCGTTTCCGGGTCGCCCATGCGCGCGTTGAATTCGACCACGCGCGGTCTCCCACTCTCGTCAATCATCAATCCCGCATACAGAAATCCACTGAACGGCGCGCCTTCGGCCGCCATGCCGCGCAGGGTCGGCATGATGATTTCGCGCATTACGCGCGCATGCACTTCGGGCGTGACGACTGGTGCGGGCGAGTAGGCACCCATGCCGCCGGTGTTGGGGCCGATGTCGCCATCAAAAATGCGCTTGTGGTCTTGCGATGAGGCGAACGGCAGCGCATGCGTTCCATCGCAGAGGCAAATGAAACTCGCTTCTTCGCCCAGCATGAACTCTTCGATCACCACTCGAGCACCCGCATTGCCAACCGTATTGTCAGAAAGCATCATGTCGATTGCATGCAGCGCCTCGGGCACGGTCATCGCGACCACAACACCTTTGCCGGCGGCCAGGCCATCGGCCTTGATCACGATCGGCGCGCCCTCCTTCTCAACATATGCGCGCGCATCGGAAGCGTTGGAAAACGTCGCATATTTCGAGGTGGGAATTTTGTGGCGAACCATGAATTGCTTGGCGAAATCCTTCGACGACTCCAGTTGCGCGGCGCACTTTGTCGGCCCGAAGATGCGCAGCTCTGCCGCTTGAAATGCATCGACCACACCCGCCGCCAACGGCGCTTCGGGGCCGACCACGGTCAAGTAGATTTTTTCGTCCTGCGCGAATTCGAGCCATTCGGCAATGGTCGTCAGATCGACGTTGACGAGGCCGTCCTCATGCGCAGTGCCCGCATTGCCGGGTGCGACGTACACGCGCTGCACGTTGGGGTTTTGGGCGAGCCGCCAAGCGAGGGCATGTTCGCGACCGCCGGAGCCGATGACGAGGAGTTTCATTTGATGATCGTGTTGGAGGTTTTGAGTGCCGAAAAGAATGCGATCGAGAAAATGAAAACAAGATATGCCCCACGTGCCACATTGCCCCACATTCGGACCTTCGACGGGACAATGAGCACATAGAGCGCCTCACCGAACACTTGCGCTGCAATCCATGCGGGGATGCCAAAGAAAAAATAGAATGCCCAACGCGTCGAATCGTTGGGAACAAAGCCTTGAAAGAACGTTGTCCCGTTGACGAACACCGAGCCACCGATGACTGCGAGCGCCACGGCAAACGCGAAGCGGCCCATCAATGCCGAAAGTGCCGCATGCCGGTCATCACCATCGCGATGCCGTGTTCATCCGCCGCCTTGATCACGTCGTCATCGCGCATCGATCCGCCTGGCTGAATCACCGCCGTCGCGCCTGCCTCGGCAATCACATCGAGTCCATCGCGGAACGGGAAGAACGCATCGCTCGCGGCGACTGAACCCTTCAGTGACATTCCGGCATTTTTTGCTTTGATGGCGGCGATTTTGGTGGAGTCCACGCGGCTCATTTGCCCGGCACCGACGCCGAGCGTCATGCCGTAGCGGCAGAACACGATCGCGTTCGACTTCACGAATTTAGCGACGCGGAAGGCGAAAAGAAGATCGTTCATTTCCTCTGCCGTGGGTTTGCGTTTGCTGACGACCCTCAATTCGGCAACGTCGAAATCATCCGAACTCTGCACCAGCAAACCACCGCCGACGCGTTTCATATCGACATCTTTTTGCGATCGTGCGAGCGGAATTTCCATCAGCCGCACATTCTGCTTCGCCGCAAACCACTTGCGCGCCTCCGCGCTGAAACGCGGTGCCAGCACCACTTCGACAAACTGTTTTGACACCGCCTCCGCCGTTGCGCCATCCACCTCGCGGTTGAAGGCGATGATGCCGCCGAACGCGGAGGTGGGGTCGGTTTCAAACGCGCGTAAATAGGCTGTCAAGGTGTTTGCGGCGATCGCGACGCCGCAGGGGTTCGCGTGCTTCACGATGACGCAGGCGGGCACGTCGAAGGCGCGACAACATTGCCATGCGGCATCGGCATCGGCGATGTTGTTGTAGGAAAGTTCTTTGCCCTGCAATTGATGAAAATGCGCAAGCGTGCCGGCCGCCGGATGCTTCTCGATATAGAAGGCCGCGTCCTGATGCGGGTTCTCGCCGTAGCGCATGTCCTGCGCTTTGCTGAAGGTGAGATGCAATTGGTCTGGAAAAAGTCGCCGATTGTTGTCGGCATCGAGTGAAGACAAATAGGTGCTGATCATGCCGTCGTACTCGGCCGTGTGGGCGAAGGCTTTCTTGGCGAGCGCGAAGCGGGTGGCATGGGTGAGCGCGCCGTGATGCAATTTCATTTCATCTATCAGGCGGTGATAGTCGGCCGTGTCGGTGACGATGGCAACGAATGGATAATTTTTAGCCGAGGCGCGCACCATCGCGGGTCCGCCGATGTCGATATTCTCCACCGCGTCTTCCAGCGTGACGTCGGGCTTGGCGATAGTGGCGGCGAACGGATACAGATTCACCACCACCATGTCGATGGCGGGAATGTCGTACTTTTTCATGGCTTCGGTGTGGTGCGCCAGGTCGCGGCGCGCGAGAATGCCGCCATGCACGCGAGGATGCAGCGTCTTCACGCGGCCATCCATCATTTCCGGGAAGCCGGTGTAGTCGCCGACTTCGCGCACCTTGATACCGCTGTCGCCGAGCAGTTTGGCGGTGCCGCCGGTAGAGAGAATTTCCACGCCGCGATTGGCGAGGAATGTGGCGAGCTCTAATACGCCGGCTTTGTCGGAGACGCTGATAAGCGCGCGTTTGATGGGGATGGTGTGGTTCGTCATGGCTGTGTGGAATCGAGTTGAAGGTGAGTTGGGCAGGCGGTCACAACGTCATTCAAACCCATGCTGAGTCAATTTCTTTCGCAGCGTATTGCGGTTGAGTCCGAGCAATTCGGCCGCACGCGTCTGGTTGCCTTCCGCGTGATGCATCACCACTTCCAGCAGCGGGCGTTCGATATTCGCCACCACCATTTCGTAGATGTTGGTCACATCCTCGCCGTCGAGATCCTTGAAATACTGTTTCATCATTTTCCGCACGCAGGCGGAAAGCTCGCTGTCGCGGGAATCGCGTTGCACATTCATATTGTTCTCACCCCTGTGTATTACGTATTATTTTTTGTTGCACTATTCTATGCAGCTCTTCTCAAGGCCTTGGATTCCTCATTGATCAACCGTGCGAAAAAAACATCCAACGCGACGGATTGCGCGCGCGCATCCTCGATCGTATTCATGACCGCGCGGATTGCAGCACCGCCGGGCAGGTCGGCCAGATACCAGCCGATATGCTTGCGGGCAATTCGCAGCCCCTGATACTCGCCATAGAATTCATGCAGCTCGCGCAGATGGCGCGACGCAATCGAATGAATTTCGACGTACGTCGGCGCGGTCAGATGCCGACCGGTCTGCAAAAAATATCCGATCTCGCGGAATATCCATGGCCGGCCCTGTGCCGCGCGCCCGATCATCAGCGCATCGCAACCGGTATAGGCGAGCACCGCCCTAGCCTTTTCCGGCGAATCGATATCGCCATTGGCGATCACCGGAATCGACACACTTTGTTTCACGGCGCGGATCGTATCGTATTCCGCCGCACCCTCGTAGTGATCGCTGCGGGTACGGCCATGCACCACCAGCGACTGGATACCGCTTTGCTCGGCAATGCGGGCGATCGTGAGCGCGTTTTTGTGTTCGCGATCCCAACCGGTACGAATTTTCAGTGTGACCGGCACCTCGACCGCACCGACGACGGCTTCCAAAATGCGCGCAACCAGCGATTCATCTTTCATCAGCGCCGAACCCGCATCGACCTTGCAGACTTTCTTGGCGGGGCAACCCATGTTGATGTCGATAATGTGCGCGCCTTTGTCGACGTTGTAACGCGCGGCGTCGGCCATCAATTCCGGCGCGGCACCAGCGATCTGCACCACGATCGGCTCAACTTCGCCGGTATGGTCGCCGCGGCGCAGCGATTTTTCCGTCGCCCACAGGCGCGAATCGGACGCGACCATTTCGCTCACTGCCATGCCGGCACCCATGCGCTTGCACAGTTGGCGGAATGGCCGATCCGTTACGCCCGCCATGGGTGCGCAAATCAGTTGGTTGCGAAGCGCGATGCCGCCGATATGCACGTGTGGTTCCGCTGGCTGGAATGAAAGGATGTTGCGGGGAAAGCCGCCTATTTTATAGGCGCTCACAAATTAAGCAATCGAAATTTGTGATTTCGAGAATGTTTCCTTAAGCCGCTGATTTTTTGGATCGGAAAAATTCGTGCCAAGTTTTAAGACGCAGTGTGGTTCGCGGTGAATCAAGATCCGCACCACTCGAACGCATGCCTCGCCATTAATTTTTATCGTTCGCTGAGGTATCGAAGGGTATCAATGCATCCCGCCCTTTGATACCTCTGGGCGAACGGAAATTAATTAGGCGGCATTATCTGTCGCATTACTTAATGGTCAAGAAGATGCGCCGTATGCGCCACCGCCCGGGGTCTCCAGTACAAATACATCATCGACCCCGACGTCGGTCTCGTCGGAAAACGCAAGTGGCGTGCGTGTGCCGTCGGCACGTTCGATCCAGGTGCGGCCCAGCGCGCCGGGTTCGCCGCCTGCCATACCGAAATTCGCGATGCGCCGATGGCCGGCGAGAATCGCCGCCGTCATCGGTTCCAGAAAACGTATGCGCCGGGTGGCGCCATTTCCGCCGTTCCATTTGCCACCGCCACCACTGCCCGCGCGGATCGAATGCTCATCGACGCGCACCGGATAACGCCACTCGAGAATTTCCGGATCGGTCAAGCGCGAATTGGTCATGTGCGCCTGCACCGTATCGCAGCCGTTGAAACCTGGCCCGGCACCGGTGCCGCCGGATACGGTTTCATAATATTGGTATCGATCATTGCCAAAGGTGACGTTGTTCATCGTGCCGTAACTCGCCGCCATCACGCCGAGTGCGCCGATCAGACAATCGGTAATGCATTGCGAGGTCTCCACGTTGCCGGCCACCGTGGCGGCAGGCGGACGTGGGCTCAGCATGGAGCCTGGCGGAATGATGATCGTCAGCGGTTTCAGGCAACCCGCATTCAAGGGGATGTCACTGTCAACCAACATACGGAACACGTACAGCACGGCAGCCGTGACCACCGCCGAGGGCGCATTGAAATTGGACTCAAGCTCGTCGGACGTGCCGGCAAAATCGATGACGGCGCTGCGTTGATCCGTGTCGACGCTGATCTTCACGTGGATGACGGCACCATTGTCCATCTCATACGCGAACGCGCCGTCTTTCAATGCGCCGATGATGCGCCGCACGTTCTCCTCGGCATTGTCCTGCACATGTTGCATGTAGGCTTTCACCACATCGAGCCCGAAATGCGCGACCATGCGCCGCAATTCCTGAACGCCTTTTTCATTCGCCGCGATTTGCGCGCGCAGATCGGCGATATTCTGGTCGGGATTGCGCGCCGGATATTCGGCACCCGCCAGTCTTGCGCGCACTTCGGCTTCGAGCATGACACCACCCTCGACCAGCTTCACGTTGTCGAGCAAGACGCCTTCATCTTCGATGGTTTTTGAGAAGGGCGGCATCGAACCCGGTGTGATGCCGCCGATGTCGGCATGGTGGCCGCGCGAGCCGACGTAGAAAAGTATCTCTTGGGAATTTTCAGCGAAAACCGGTGTCACGACCGTCACATCGGGCAGGTGCGTGCCGCCGTTGTAAGGATCATTCAACACATACACGTCACCCGGTTTCATGGTGCCGGTATTTTTTCGTACCACCGTCTTGATGCTTTCACCCATCGAGCCGAGATGCACCGGCATGTGCGGCGCGTTGGCGATGAGATTGCCTTCGGCATCGAACAACGCGCAGCTGAAATCGAGGCGCTCCTTGATATTCACCGAGTACGCGGTATTGGCGAGCCGCAAGCCCATCTGTTCGGCGATCGACATGAAGAGATTGTTGAACACTTCCAGCATCACCGGATCGGCCTTCGTTCCAACCGCGTGGCGCACGTCGCGCGCGATTGTTCGGGTGAGCACCAAATGATTTTTCGGCGTTACGTCTAGCCGCCAGCCGGGCTCGACGATGGTAGTGGAATGCGTCGCGGCGATGAGGGCGGGGCCGGCAATTTGCTGGCCGGTTTGAAGTTGATCGCGAAGGTAGAGCGGTGCATCGTGCGCCGTGCCGCCGGAAATCATGTTCGCGTGCGCCACTGGCTCGGCCGGTGCTGCGTTGATCGCAGCGGGCGGTACAGACTCCAACGTTTCCATCGTGCCCATTGCCTCGCAACTCACCGCCTCCGCAATCAGACCGCGGCCTTCCATCAGAAAACTAAAACGCTTCCGATAGCCCGCGTCAAACGCAGCGCGCATGTCGGCGGCACTGGCAAAGTCGACAATCAATGCGGCGTCGGTACCGTCGTAACGCAGATGCACGCGCCGCTTGACGGTGATGCGATTCATCGGCACGCCCTGCGACACAACTTCCACTGACACGATTTCCGACAATGCCCGCAGTTCGCGTTCGAGCGTGCTGATGGACACTTCGTTGAGTGGAACCTCAACCGCTTTCTCGCGCAGGGCGGTGATGTCGGCGAGGCCCATGCCATACGCGGAGAGTACGCCCGCCATGGGATGCAGATAGACCTCGGTCATGCCGAGTTCATCGGCGACCAGGCAGGCGTGCTGCCCGCCCGCGCCGCCAAAACAACACAACGTGTACTCGGTGACGTCGTGGCCGCGCTGCACAGAAATAAATTTGATCGCGTTGGCCATATTGGCGACGGCGATTTTCAGAAAGCCCTCCGCGACCACTTCCGGCGTCGAGGGATTTCCGGTGACGCGTTCGATCTCGACGGTAAGCGCCTGAAATTTCTCGCGGACAATATCGGCATCGAGTGCCTGATTGCCGTTCGCGCCAAAGACAGCGGGAAAATATGCGGGCTGAATTTTTCCGAGCATCACGTTGCAGTCCGTCACCGTCAGTGGCCCGCCGCGCCGGTAGCACGCCGGCCCCGGATCGGCCCCCGCTGAATCAGGGCCGACGCGATAGCGTTGACCATCGAAGTGCAAAATCGATCCACCACCTGCCGCGATGGTATGAATGGACATCATCGGCGCGCGCATCCGCACGCCCGCGACCTGAGTCTCAAATTCGCGCTCCAGCTCACCCGCGTAATGCGAGACATCGGTGCTGGTGCCGCCCATGTCGAAGCCGATGAGCTTGTCGAAGCCGGCATCGACGGCGGTGCGCACCATGCCGATGATGCCGCCGGCGGGGCCCGACAATATCGAATCTTTGCCCTGGAATTTTTTAGCGTCGGTCAAACCGCCGTTGGATTGCATGAACATCACCCGCGTGCCCGGTAATTCGCCCGCGACCTGATCGACATAGCGTTTCAGAATTGGCGAGAGATAGGCATCCACCACGGTGGTATCTCCGCGCGAAACGATCTTCATCAATGGGCTCGTTTCATGCGACGTGGAAATCTGTGTGAAGCCTAAGTCGCGCGCCAGTTCCGCGACGCGTTTTTCATGCGCAGGGTAGCGGTAGGCGTGCATGAAGACGATGGCGATCGCCCGGAAACCCTTATTCCACGAGGCTTTCAGGGCAAGTACCGTGCGCGGTTCGTCGAGCGGCTGCACCATTTCACCTTGCGCACCGATGCGCTCATCGACTTCATACGCTGCGGTGTAGAGCAACTCCGGCAAGATGATGCGTCGATCAAAAATACGCGGGCGGTTTTGGTAGCCGATGCGCAATTGATCGCGAAATCCCTTGGTGATGAACAACGCCGTCGGCTCGCCTTTGCGTTCGAGCAGCGCGTTGGTCGCAACCGTCGTGCCCATTTTCACGCACTCAATTTGCGCAACCGGTATGGACGACCCGCGTGCAACATTCAGCAAGCGGCGAATTCCCTCGACCGCAGCGTCCGGATATTGATGCGGATTTTCAGAGAGTAGTTTCAGCGTGGCGAGCGCACCGTTCGGCCGCCTCGCGACAATGTCGGTAAAGGTGCCGCCGCGGTCGATCCAGAATTGCCACTTTGCCTCATGCATGCTTTCATTTTAACGGCACGCGGTCCGCGCATTGGCATCGTGCGTGCAGAGGTGCGCATGGCGGCCCGGTGCGGTCTTGCCGCATAATAGACGTCTTACATTTGCGGTCCGCCACATGTTCAGCGCCCCTCTCTCGCTCACCACCGAAACCGCTTTCGAGTTGCCGTCATACCTGCACGAATCCGGCGCGCACAATCCGTGGGTGGAAGCGAATTTGCACGGCGCGGATGTTCACAGCTTTCTCGTAGGACCCTGCTTCGGCGCCGACGGGAATCTGTGGGTGGTGGATATTCCGTTCGGTCGCATTTTTCGCATCACGCCGACCGGCGAATGGGATCTGATCGTCAAGTACGATGGCTGGCCCAACGGCCTCAAGTTTCACGCCGATGGCCGCCTCATCATCGCCGACGCGCGCCACGGATTGCTCGCGCTGGATGTCGACACGCGGCATATTTCGCCGTGGGTCACACATCATCTCTCGCAACGATTTCAGGGCGTGAACGATCTCACGTTTGCGGCCAATGGCGATCTCTATTTCACCGATCAGGGCCAAAGTGGTTTGCACGATTCCAGTGGCACCGTGTATCGATTGAACGCCGACGGCAGCCTGCAAAAGTTACTGTCGAATATCCCGGGCCCGTGTGGGCTGGCATTAAGCGAGGACCAGAAATTTCTGTTTGTTGCCGTCGCCCGCGACAACGCGATCTGGCGTGTGCCGCTGGTGGAAGCCAGCGTGTCCAAAGTCGGGAAGTTCATTCAACTCTCGGGCGGCTTTGGCCCCGGCGGTCTCGCGATCGACCACGACAATACCTTGCATGTTGCGCATCACGGCCTCGGATGTGTCTGGCAATACGACAAGCGCGGCGAGCCCAAATATCGCATCGACTCGTCGCGCGGCGATTGGACGACGAACGTCGTGACGCATTCTGAGCGGCCCAATGAAATTTACATCACGGAATCGCAGACCGGGTCGATTCTCAAAGCGACGTTGCCGCTGTACTGAATATGCGCGTTGCAAAACTCAAGCACTGGCGCGGCGTTCTGGTCATTTATGGTTCGTGAGGCCCGCCAATGCTAGTGATTCGCTTTGTAAGCCTTTCAAATTCCTCCGTTCGTGCGGAGCTTGTTGATGCACCGGAAACAATCCCGATCCATCAATCTTTGCGCCATGTCGACAGACCTGGCACCTGCCCCGCACTCGATACGAGCGCATACGGAGTGGGTGTGCGTCCATTTTCAAACAGCACTGGGCAAATTTTCTCGTGACCAGCAAACCCACTCTCCCAGAAGGGGCCTTCGACAATTTCCGCAACGAAATGAGTTACGGCGATTACCTCGGGCTCGATCAATTGCTCGCGGCGCAGAAGCCGCTTTCAAAAGAGCACAATGAATTGCTCTTCATCATCCAGCACCAGACGACCGAACTCTGGATGAAATTGATGCTGCATGAATTGCTCGCCGCGCGCGCGCAAGTTATCCATGGCGATTTGTCGCCCGCGTTCAAAATGCTCGCGCGTGTATCGCGCATCATGAACAACCTGATTCAGGCGTGGGATGTGCTCGCAACACTTACGCCGACCGAGTATTCCGCCTTCCGCGACAGCCTCGGAAAATCGTCCGGGTTTCAATCGCATCAATATCGATCGCTGGAATTTGTGTTCGGCAACAAAAATGCGGCATTGCTGAAACCGTTTGAACATCGCACAGAAATTCACGCTGCACTTTCCGAATTGTTGAACAGTCCGTCGTTGTACGACGAAGCGATTCGCTTGCTGGGCCGTCGCGGCTTTGCGCTCGACGCGGCGGCAATCGATCGCGATTGGTCGGTGCCGTATGTAGAAAATGTATCGGTGATGGCAGCATGGCGCGCGGTGTACGCGAACCCGAAGCAGCATTGGGATTTGTATGAGCTCGCCGAGAAATTGGTCGACCTCGAAGACTATGTGCGGCAGTGGCGGCATCGGCACGTGACCACGGTGCAGCGCATCATCGGCTTCAAGCGCGGCACTGGTGGGACGGCCGGCGTGGGCTATTTGCGGGCGATGCTGGAGGTGCGATTGTTTCCGGAATTGTGGGATTTGCGGACGGAGCTCTAATGCCTGTCATCCTGAGCAAAGCGAAGGATCTCGGCG
>JANPBQ010000101.1:0-42008 GCA_031430555.1 Betaproteobacteria bacterium | reverse complement strand
CCTCGAGGACGAATAAAGGTCTCCGAGAATGGGCCAATGCCAACCCAAAATCGACATCGTGGACAAAAAAATGACCCAATATCGATAAACAAATCATCAACTTACACCGAACTTTCGAGGAAACGTTGGGACACTAGTGATCTCAAATACCAAAATCCAGCACCAGCGGGCTTCTCGGCGGTAAAAGCGTCGGAAAGGCGCGCCAGTATTAGGGTTTTTGCCGCCTTTATTGCGCGTGCCGATATTTGAGCGGCGTAGCGCCCGTCTGCGCGAGGAACTGCCGGTTGAAGTTGGAGAGCGAGGCGAAACCGCACTCCTCGGCGATAAATGAAATCGGTTTGTCGGTATTCTTCAGCAACAGGCACGCGGTGCTGCAGCGCACCTCGTTCACATACTTGCTGAACGTCTTACCGGTTTCGCGGTGAAAGAAGCGGCTGAACGCGGCGGGCGTCACATGCGCGATGCCGGCCGCGTCGGCGACACGCAACGCACTGGCGAGATTTTTCTGCACCCACGCAACCACTTGCTGAATGCGTTTCTCTTTTTCTGCATCCCGATTTGTCCAGGCACTTTCGCTGAAATCGGTGGCTTCGGTCGGGCGCGTCGAGATCGGCCGCAAATCTTCTTCGTGACGAACGAGGACATCGAAAATTCCATACAACGCAGACACGCGCCGCAGCCCATTCATCGCGCGCATCTGGATCAGCATTCGTGTTACCGCGGTGTGGCAGGTGCCGGTGATTTGAACGCCGGCGCGTGCGCGGGCGAGAATCGGCAACAACGTTTCGAGTTCCGGCATCGGCGTGCGCATTAGTATTTCCGCCGGAAACTGAAGGACCGAGGCGACCGAGGCTTCCGCGCTTCGCGCCCGCGTACTGGTCCAGACGTGCGGCACATTCGCGCCGAGCAATACCAGATCACCGGAGCTAAACGGCGCAGCGTTGTCGCCGACCAAACGGATTCCTGTGCCGCGCTCGATCCAGGTCAACTCGATCTGATGATGCCGATGCCATGGACCGCCAAACACGCCGACGGAAAACCGCAGGAAGCGAAACGATGCATCGGGGTGGGTGAAGTGTTCTTTGATAACCCGCATGTTGGCTTTGATTCGGTAATTAGGTCAATAAAGTACCATTTTGCGTCATTCTCCGCGCAATTCTGCGGGCGCGAAATCCCCAAACTGGGCGTTCCTTAGTTTCAATCAATTCAATGCTGCGCCACAGAATGACCGGTTCACTCAAACGATGACGACGACCTCTGATCAATGGTGGCGCGGCGCAGCGATCTATCAGATTTATCCGCGCAGCTTTGCCGACGCCAACGGCGATGGGGTAGGCGATTTGTGCGGTGCCGCGTCGCAGCTGGAATACGTCGCGAGCCTCGGCGTCGATGGCATCTGGCTGTCGCCATTCTTTCCTTCGCCGATGCGCGACTTTGGCTACGACGTTAGCGACTACCGCAACGTCGATCCCGTGTTTGGCACGCTTGACGACTTCGATGCGCTGCTTGCGCGGGCTCATCGGCTCGGGCTGAAAGTCATCATCGATCAAGTCTGGTCGCACACGGCTATTTCACACCCCTGGTTTCTGGAGAGCCGCGAGGGCCGCGACAATCCGCGCGCCGACTGGTATGTATGGGCCGAGCCGAAGCCGGATGGTTCGCCGCCGAACAATTGGCAAAGCTGGATGGGCGGCGCGGCCTGGACGTGGGAATCTCGACGCAAGCAATATTACTTGCACAATTTCCTGCGCGAGATGCCCGACCTGAATTTTCATTGTCCCGCCGTACAGGACGCGATCCTCGATGTCGCGCATTTCTGGCTGAAGCGCGGCGTTGACGGCTTCAGGCTCGACACCGCGAATTTCTATTTTCATAGCTGTGCGCTCGAAGACAATCCGCCGCAACCGGGCGAGTCGCCGGTGTTGATGCAAGCGCACATTCACAACGTGTGCCAACCGGAAAATCTCGCCTTCCTTGCACGCGTGCGTGGCGTGCTCGAACAATACGATGCACGCATGTCGGTCGCCGAAATCGGCTCCGCGCGCAACCTTGATCGAATGATCGAGTACACCTCAGGAAGTTCGCGTCTGCACACGGCGTATTCATTTCTGCTGCTGGGAGATCGCTTTGATCCCGCGTACATCGCCGAGCTGATGGCGCCTTGGCAGCAAGACGGCGGCGCGGATGCGTGGCCATCATGGGCCTTTTCCAATCACGACGTGCCGCGCGTGGCATCGCGATGGGCGGACGGTGATGCCGCGCGCCGCCGACAGCTGATCGCGCTGTTGATGTGCCTGCGCGGCACCGTGTTTTTATATCAAGGCGAAGAGCTTGGCCTCTCGCAATCCGAGGTTCCGCTTGCGGAAATTCAGGATCCTTTCGGCAAAGCCAATTGGCCGATCAAAAAAGGCCGAGATGGTTGCCGCACGCCGCTGCCGTGGAAGCGTGACGCCCATGCGGCGGGATTCACGACAGGCGTGCCCTGGCTTTCGGTCGATGACGCGCACCGCGAGCGCGCCATCGATCAGCAGGAGTCTGCGGCGGATTCAACGCTCAATTTCACGCGCGGCGTCCTCGCGTTCCGCCAGGCTCACGTCGCGTTGCGCCTCGGCTCATTCGAGGTATTGCGCGCGGATGCGACGATATTGGTCGTTGTACGCCGCCATGCGGGCGACGCCGTGTTGGCGGCGTTCAATCTTTCAGCGGCCGTCGAACATCTCGTGCTGCCTTCATCGCTCGCCGCCACCGCAGAGCCGATTGCATTGGGTGACGTCGAATTCGATGGCGCGAACCTGCGACTTCCGGCGTGGTCCGTACTGATGGTGCCGATCAAATGACGTGGTCGCCGCAATGACATTGCGAAGCGACTATCAACGCGATGGCTACGTGATTTGCGAGCGCTTGGTTGATTCCGCCCTCGTGCAATCGTTACGTGACGAGGCCGTGGCGATCGTCTGCGGACAACGCGGAAAAATTGACGGTATCCCGTCGGACGCGGACGCCGGCGAGGCGGCATTGAAAAGCGTATTGGCCATCCACTTTCCGCACAAGATTTCGCCCGTCATGCGCGGCATGCTCGATCATCCCGCGATCGTCCGCATCCTCACCCAGTTGGTGGGCCCCGACGTGAAATGCATGCAGTCGATGCTATTTGTAAAGAATGCCGGCAAACCCGGACAGGCATGGCATCAGGACGAAGCATTTATTCCCACGGAAGATCGCTCGTTGATCGGCGCGTGGATTGCGCTTGACGACGCGACGATCGACAACGGTTGCCTCTGGGTGCAGCCTGGCAGCCATGCCCCCGGCCAGCTTTGGCCGAGCCATCCGACCACCGATCCACGCTTCGATGGAGCACCCGAATCGCATGGTTGGGAATCTGCTCGTTGGCCGCGTGAAGGCGGTGTCGCGGTTGAAGTTCCGGCCGGGGCCGTCGTGTTCTTCAACGGCTTCACCTTGCACCGCAGCCTCGACAACCGGCGACCGCTCGGCTTTCGCCGCGCGCTCGTCAGCCACTACATGTCGGCGCAATCGCAATTGCCGTGGGCATTCGGCCAATCGGCATTCGCGCCGCACGACTTTCGCGACATCGTGATGGTGGCCGGCACCGATCCCTTTGCGGCGCGGGGCCTGGAAAATCTCTCGAAACCCTTTGTCCGACCGGAAAGCGTCCAGTTGAAATCATGAATCACGACATCGACACCCATTTTCCATTGACCGCGCAGCAGATCGGCAATTTCCGCGTCAATGGCTTTATCAAACTGAAGCACGTGTTGTCGCCGGACGCGTTGGCGCACTACGGTGACGAGATCGCGCGGCTCACGATCGAACTCAATACCCAAACACGCCCGCTCGAGGAGCGCAACACCTACGACAAAGCGTTTTTGCAAGTGATGAACCTGTGGGAACAAAGCGAGCGGGTGCGCGAATTTGTGATGGGCAAACGCCTCGCGCGGATTGCGGCGGAGTTGCTGGAAGTGAACGGTGTGCGTTTGTACCACGATCAATCGCTGTACAAGGAACCTGGCGGCGGCATTACCCCGGCGCATGCGGATCAATATTATTGGCCGCTTGCGAGCGATCGCACCGTGACGGCATGGATACCATTGCAGGCCGTTCCACAAGACATGGGGCCGCTCGGTTTCTATGCGCGCAGCCAAAGTGTCGAGTTCGGCCGTGACCTCGGCATCAGCGATGAGAGTGAAGAAAAAATCAGCGCCAACATGGCCCGACATGGATTCGCCTTCGACGTGGGGCCATTCGATCTGGGTGAAGTCAGCTTTCACTTGGGCTGGACTTTTCACAAGGCGGGCCAAAATCTATCAAGCCGGCCGCGCGCCGTGATGACCGTGATTTACATGGATGCAGAGATGCTGATGGGTGATGCGTTGAACGATGCGCAAAAAAATGATGCGGCCCATTGGTGCCCGGGTGCGGTGCCGGGCGAAGCGATAGAAACGCCGAAGAATCCATTGATCTATCAATCCGCCTGACGAGAATCAAGCGCAAATATTGTAATGCTCACGCCCCGCCGCCTAAATGACCTCTCGTCGCGATCCGGATTCATCGGATTCGCCTGCCTGTTGTTTCTCTGCGTTTCCGCAACCTATGCTGTACGCGCCACAGGAGCAGATTTGCGCCTCGTACTTTGGATCAACAGTGACAAAGGCTACAACGGTATGCAAAAGGTCGGTGACCGTTTCGCCGAGTTGACGGGGGTTCGCGTATCGGTGCAGCACCCCGACGGTGCGACCGAGAAATTTCAGGCCGCCGCCGCTGCGGGACGCGGGCCCGACATCATGTGCTGGGCGCACAATGCCGCCGGCGAATGGGCGCGTTCAGGTTTGATCGTGCCGGTGCGACCAGGCCGCAAAACGCGTCAACAAATTGAACCGCTGGCGCTACAGGCGTTTACATTCGACGGGCAAACGTGGGGCTATCCGTTGGCGATCGAGGCCATCGGTCTCATCTACAATCGAGCACTGGTTTCCAAGCCGCCGACGACGTTCGATGATGTGATCGCGCTCGACAAGCGGCTGGCCGCGACGGGCAAGAAGGCGTTGTTATGGCCCTACAATCTCTCTTATTACACTTGGCCGATTTTGACCGGTGCTGGCGGTTTCATTTTCGGCACCCTGCCAAACGGCAAGTTTGATACCTTGTCGATCGGCATCAATAACGCTGGCGCGTTACGCGGGGTGGAAAAGCTCGTTGCGCTTATCAACGGCGGCCAAATGCCGAGCGACGCGCGCTATTCGCAAATGGAATCCGAGTTCGCCAAAGGCCGTCTGGCGATGATGATCGCCGGCCCATGGGCTTGGGACAACGCGCGACGAAGCGGCATCGATTTCGGCGTGGCCGCATTGCCGAGGGTCGATCTGGACGTGTCGCAGCCCGCGCGCCCGTTCGTCGGTGTGCTGGGCTGCATGATCTCAGTCGCGAGCAAGGTCAAGGACGTCGCGATCGAATTCATCGAGCACCACCTTCTCAGCGTGGAGAGTTTGAAGATGATTTCAGCCGACGTGCCGCTTGGGGTACCGGCTAACCTTGTCTACTACGCTGAGATAAGTGCCGACGGCAAAATCGCCGCGACCATGGAAAACGCGCGCGCCGGCGTTTTGATGCCGACGATCCCGGAGATGGGGCGATTCTTTCCGGCCATGGATGCGGCACTCGAATCGATCACCAACGGTCGTCAATCGCCGAAGGAAGCACTCGATTCGGCTGCCGCACGGATGCGTGTGCGGTGACCGCGCTTGCCATGGAAACCGCCATGTTCGATCTTCGCAAGAATGCATTTCGCGCAGCGCGGATGTTTGCATTGCGTGCCCTCATGTCCGGCGTGATCGGGATATGCGCCGCAACGATCGCACCTGCATCCGCAAAACCACTCAAGCTGCACGTGCCAAGCCCCGATTGGCGTGAGCAGATTATTTATTTCGTCATGACTGATCGGTTCGCCGACGGCGATCCGCGGAACAACGATCAAGGAGTCGGCGAGTATGATCCCACGCGGAACAGCCGCTACAACGGCGGTGACCTGGTGGGAATTACGTCCAAGCTGGACTACATTAAAGGGCTCGGTGCGACCGCAGTATGGGTAACCGCGCCGGTGAGAAACCAGTGGCTCGACACAAGTATCGACCTCGCCGGCTACCACGCGTACTGGCCGCAACACTTCAAACAGGTCGATCCCCATGTCGGCACGTTGGTCGACTACCAGCGCCTGTCCAGTGGGCTGCACGAGCGTGGAATGTATCTGGTGCAGGATGTCGTGGTGAATCATGTCGGAAACTATTTCGATTACACCGGTGGTTGGGATGCGAATGATCCGACGCGTTTTTACACGACCAACATGCAATCGCGGCCAACCACCCGCCCGACGCAAGCGCCGTTTCATCTGAACGATCCGCGCCGCGCGGCTGACCGCGCCGCCGCGATCTATCACTGGACACCGTGGCTCGTGAATGTAAAGGATCGGGTGCAGGAAACCACTTATCAGCTTGGCGGCGTCGACGATCTCAACTCTGAGAGCCCTCTAGTGCGTCGCGCCTTGCGCGATTCCTACGGCTACTGGATTCGCGCGGTCGGTGTTGATGCATTTCGCGTCGATACCGCGATCCATGTGCCACAAGAATTCTTCGACGACTTTTTGCACTCGCGCGATGCCAAGGCACCTGGCATCCGCCACGCGGCTCGCCTCACCGGGCGCAGCGATTTCCTTGTTTTCGGCGAAACCTTTGGACTCGACCGCCCGGGCGAGGACTATCACGCTCACCGGATGGAGAGCTACATTCGCAGCACCGCCACCGACGGCAAACCGCTCGCGCGCATGGATGGCATGCTGAATTTTCCCTTGTATGCGGCCTTGGTGGATGTGTATTCACGCGGTCGTCCACCTGCGGTTCTCGCCGATCGTGTGGCGCGCATGATGGCAGTGAACAGTCGCCCGCACTGGATGCCGAGTTTCATTGACAATCACGACCTTGACCGGTGGCTGGCGGGCGGCTCGATCAAAGGCATGGAACATGCCTTGCTGACGATGATGACCTTGCCCGGTATTCCGGTGATTTACTATGGCACCGAGCAGGGATTTGTCGAGCAGCGCGGGGCGATGTTCGCGAGGGGATTCGCCAGTGGCGGCCGCGATCGATACGACCCCGACGCACCGATGTATCGCCGCATCGCCGCGCTATCCAAATTGCGCCGCAGTGATCGGGTCTTCACCCACGGCGTGCCTCAAATGCTGCATGCCTCTCAGGCGGGGCCGGGTGCGGTCGCTTGGCGCATGACTCATGAAAGTCGTAGCGCGCTGGTTGCGGTGAACACCGCCGAAATTCCGATATTGCTGGACAACCTCGACACGGGCCTGCCCCCCGGTAGCGTTTTGAATGGGCACTACGGGCTCGACGGCGTACCTGCCACGATAGTCGTTGGCGAGAATGGCCGGCTGAATCTGACGTTGCCACCGCATGCGGGCCAAGTTTGGATTCACTACGGACAACGCATCTCGACGCTGCCTGCCGCAACGAAAATCACCTTGGATCAACCGAGCCGCGAAACCTACGTTGGCGACCTCGACATCACGGGTCGCGCCGCACCAGGGCAGAAACTGAAATTGGTGGTGAACGGCGAAATCAGTCGCGCGATCGATGTCGTTGCGGATGCAAGCGGCTTCTTTACCGGACGCGTGGAAACGAGTCGAATGTCCGATCCGGAATTGTTGCATCGCGTGGTTGCGTGGGGCAGCGGCGGGGTGGCTTCCGGGGCCGAGACCTTTCGCGTCCTGTTGCCGTGGCGCTTGCTTGCCGAGTACGACGATTCGGCGGGTGACGATCACGGGCTCGATGGAAAAATGAGGTACCCCACGCATGAGACCTTTGCGCCGCGCCAGATGGATCTGCGGAAAGTGCGCGTCTATGGTGCCGGAAGTTCGTTGCGTCTTGAGCTGACCATGGCGGCCATCACAAATGGTTGGGGCGCGTTCAACGGCTTCGAACACGTGGCCTTCACGGTGTTTGTTGAATTGCCGGGCCGAGCCGATGGTGCCCGCATCATGCCGCAGCAACATGCCGTGTTGCCGGAAGACATGCGCTGGCATGTACGGTTGCGCGCGCACGGTTGGACCAATGCCGTATTTGGTCCGCGGGGCGCGAATGCCGACGCCGACGGCGAAGTGTTGATCCCGGCTCCCGCAATCGAAACCAACGCTGATCGCCGCACCGTGACGTTCACAATTCCCTCGGCCACGCTTGGCCATCCGATGACGCTGTCGGGCGCGCGAATTTATGTGACGACTTGGGACTACGATGGCGGCTACCGTCCCGTGGCGCGTGAACCCGGGCCGTTCACGATGGGTTGGAGCGGTAGCGGTGACCCGTCGCAGGCGCCGCGCGTGATGGATGCCTCCGCAGTCGTGATCGTGCCTTGAGCCAACACGAACAGAAATGAAAATGACTGACAGGAAAGCAAATGGCGACGCACGATGACAAACAACTCACCACCAATCAGCGCCACCGCAGGTCATTGCTGGTGGGTGTCGCCGCCTTCACGGGCAGCACGCACCAGTGGATCCAGGCCGCGACGGCCGTAGCCGTCACCGGCGGTCATCAACATGATGGCCATCGTGCGACGCAGAACTCACTAAGCAATGATCCGGCGGCATCGTTTCCCGATGACCAAGCCCAACCCATTCTTGCCATGACATTTCGTGTCGCGGAGGCGTTGGAGCGTTTGGGTGAACCGCTCGATAGTATTCGCCTTAACGAGGTCAAGAGTCTGGAGGCAGGCGGAAATTTGCCGGCTGCCGCACGCGCCGCACTGGCCCTGTTGCAACGCCGCGTGCTGATCACCGCCTCGATCACGGCAGAAGCGCGCGTATCCGTGAAACGCCAACTGCCTTCCACGACGTTGGTGCAAGGCGGATGGCGGCTGTTTCTTGCGCGCATCGACAATCCCAGCATGGTGCCAGGCCGTTTGCGGGCCGCGAGTCCCAACGCGATCCCGGTGAATGGATTGTTCCCGCCGGATGCGGTGGCGGGCGGCAGCATGGGCGGGGGTGGTATGCCGACGACGAAAGGCGATATCGCGCAACGCTGGATGACGCTTGAGGTGCATGACGCGCAACCCTTGGAGGCAACGCTTGAAGCGTTGCCCATCGATTTCAAAGTGCTGGCCATTTACGCGCGCGATGCCGGGCGGCGTAGCGCGCGCATTCGTCTCGATATCGGACCCGGCACGGGCGACATCGGCGAGCGCGATCATGTGAACATTGTGTTTGATGTACTACCGGCGCGCACCGTGCGTCTCAAGATCGCGGATGTCGATGGCAATCCTGTCACGTGTTCATTGCTGATCACTGACGCGCTGGGAAGAATTTATCCGTCGCAAACGCGGCGCTCGCCTCCGGATATGTTTTTTCAGAAGAAGGTGTACCGCGCCGATGGCGAAACGCTGACGCTGGCCACCGGTGAATACCAGGTGGAAATCGGCCGTGGGCCGGAGTATTTTCTGCAATCGGCGACGCGCAATGTCGCGGCAAACGGTGTCACCGAGTGGCGCGTTCAACTGCAACGCTGGATCGATCCCGGGCAACGCGGCTGGTACAGCGGCGATCACCATGTTCACGCCGCCGGTTGCGCGCACTATGAACATCCGGAACATGGCGTCGACCCTGAGATGATCGCGCCGCAAGTGCGCGGCGAAGCGCTCGCCATTGCTTGTGTATTGACGTGGGGTCCAGGCTTCTACACGCAAAAACTGAATTTCACCGGCAAGGACAACCCTGTCTCGACACCGGCGCATATCCTGCACTATGACCTCGAGGTGTCGGGATTTCCCTCCTCGCATTGCGGCCATCTCGCGCTGTTGCAGATAAAGAGCATGGACTATCCGGGTACGGAAAAAATCGAACAATGGCCCAGCTCGAATGCGCCGGTACTGCGTTGGGCACGGTCGCAAGGTGCGGTCACCGGCTATGCGCATGCCGGCGTCGGTCTGTGGGCGGAGACGACCGATTTGCCGAACCAAAAAATGCCGCCATTCAATGGTATCGGCGCCAACGACTACATCGTCACCTTGCCCGAAGGCCTGGTCGATTTCATCAGCACCTGCAACCATCCGCCCGCCGCCGAAATGAACATCTGGTATCACACGCTCAACGTCGGCCTGCGCAGCATGATCGCCGGCGAAACCGATTGGCCATGTTTTTTCGAAGAGAGCATGGGCATGGGTCGAAGCTACGTGAAACTTTCCGGGCCATTGAACTACGCCGACTGGTGCGCCGGTTTGAAGGCCGGTCGTTCATATGTTTCGGAGGGTCGCGCGCACCTGATGGATTTCAGCGCGCGCGGCGTTGACGCCGAAGCGAACGTCGGCGGCGAGTTGTACATTGCGGGCGCGGGCAAGGTGGCATTGCAGGCCAACATCGCCGCCCGCCTTGAACCCCGACCCACGCCCGAGACCGAGGCGTTGCGCAAACTTGGCCCCATGGAAAAACCCTATTGGCATCTTGAGCGCACGCGCGTCGGCGACACTCGGCAAGTGATCGTCGAACTCATCGTGAATGGGCTGCCGATCGAATCGCGTGCGCTACTGGCCGACGGTGTAATCCGTCGCACGCAATTCGAATTCACGCCCGCGCGCAGCTGCTGGGTGGCGCTACGAATTCTTGGCGCGGCACACACCAATCCGATCTGGATCACGGTGAACCACGCGCCGATCCGCGTCAAGCGCAGCGCGCAATGGTGCCGCGAGGCCGTGGATGTTTGCTGGAAGCAAAAGGTGCGTCGAATCCGCGAATCGGAACGCGCCGAAGAAGCGCAACTGTACGAACGCGGGCGCAAGTACTACGACCGCATGATCGCCGAAGCGGCATCATGAAGTCGTTTCGGATCGGCGCATTGCCGGCGGCGATTTTGCTGTTCGCGGCTTCGCATGCGGAAACGCTCGCCCCGGTCGGGCCGGCGATCAAGCGTCTCGCGAACCTGCCCGACGGCGCACCGGCCTTTGAGATCGTCGACATGCGCGGTATTCGTGTGAGCCGTATCGAATGCATTCACAACGGCTGGTACGAGAGCGACGAAATGGCCGCGCGATTGCTTGCCTCGCCGGGCGTCATGGCCAGGATTATTGCGAAAGGCGGACACATCGTGCTCGAAGACCTTGGCCCCGCGTACTTCGATTGCGTTGTCGTACCCATCATTGACGGAAAGAAACAATGAGCGGCTCCATCCATGGACTCGCGGCAATTGGCGATGGTGACGGCGGTTTTGTCATTGAGCCGATTGAGGTCCGCGCACCGCTCGCCGGCGAAGTGCGCGTAAAACTGCGCGCCGCCGGCGTGTGCCACACCGATCATGCATCGCTCAGATGGCCAGGGCCGCTGGTGCTTGGACATGAAGGTGCGGGAACCGTCGAATCGGTAGGCGACGGCGTTGAGAACTTGCAACCTGACCAACCGGTTCTCCTGAATTGGGCAATTCCATGCGGTCGCTGTCCGCAATGCGATCGCGGTCGTGGCTCGCTTTGCGAGCGCACCCACGGTGTCGGCCCTTCGCTAGGCGGCAGTGCGCCGACGCAAGGGCACACGCTGTGGCGGGCGCGACCGGTAGAGCGATCGTTCAATCTCGGCACCTTCGCCGAATACACGTTGGTGCGCACGGAGGCATTGACCCGGCTGCCGCCTGCGATGCCATTTACGTCGGCCTGCATCCTCGGTTGTGGTGTCATGACCGGCGTCGGTGCTGTGATCAATATCGCGAAGGTTCGGCCGGGCGAGTCGGTGGCGGTGGTGGGTTGCGGCGGTGTCGGACTTGCCGTGGTGCAGGGCGCGCGCATTGCCGGTGCAGGGCGCATCGTCGCCATCGATCGTCGGCCCGACGCGCTGCGGCGCGCGTCGTCGCTGGGAGCCACACATACGGTGGAAGTGGGCGACGATGATGCGCGGCACGACGCGCTCGCGGCACAAGTTCACACGTTGACGAATGGGCGCGGTGCGGACCATGCGTTTGAAGCGACCGGCGTCGCGGCGCTGGCGTTTCTGCCATTGAAATTGGTGCGCAACGGCGGAAACGCCGTGCAACTTAGTGGCGCGCATGGAACGGCCGACGTCGAGATGCCGCAGTTCTGGTGGGACAAACGCTATATCGTGCCGCTATATGGTGGCTGCGTCCCCGAACGCGATTTTCCGCGCCTGTTCGGTTGGGCCGCGCGCGGTGATCTGATGCTTGCGGCAATGATCACTCGCACCTACGCGCTCGCGCAGGCCGGCGATGCGCTCGATGACATGATGCAGGGACGCATTGCCAAGGGCGTCATTGTTTTTGATTGAGGAGCTTCATGTATCGCACCATTGAAATGTCGACACTGCCAGCCATCGCGGAAGGCCTTGCCTTTGTCACTGTCAAGAGTGAGGCATTGCGGCAGCGCGCCGATCTCACGATTTACGTGCCGCATCAGGCGCGCCGACAGCGCGACGCGCCAATTGTGATCCTGTTGCACGGCGTGTATGGCTCGCATTGGGCGTGGGCGTTCAAGGGAAATGCACACCTCACTGCCCAGCGCCTGATTGATGCAGGTGCAATTCCTCCGATGGTGCTTGCGATGCCGAGCGACGGTTTGTGGGGCGACGGCTCGGGCTATGTGCCGCATGCGACGCAGGACTTCGAGCGCTGGGTCGTCGAGGAAGTACCTGCGGCAGTCTGTGCCGCAGTGTCCAACTGCAGCATCTCGTCGCCGTTGTTCATCGCCGGCCTGAGCATGGGCGGATTCGGCGCGCTGCGTATGGCGGGCAAATATCCGCAGCGCTTCAAGGCGGCCGCAGCGCATTCGTCGTTCACCGATGCGGTACAACTCGATACATTGATCGCCGAATCACGAGCCGACTGGTCACGCTTGCCAATCGACACTTGTGTGCTGGCGGCGCTGGAATCCGCGGGCGATACGCCATTGCCGCCGTTGCGATTCGATTGTGGTTGCGATGACCCTTTTCTTGAAGCAAATCGCGAATTGCACCAGGCACTCCTTGCGCGCGGCATTGCCCACCAGTACGCCGAAAATCCCGGCGGACACGATTGGGCTTACTGGTCTCAACATCTTGGTGCCACACTGCGGTTTTTTGGTTCTGCATGGCCACTTGCAGCGAATAGATTGATGACAAAAAGCGCCAAAGAAAATTGAAGTCTTTTCCAATAAAGCGCATTTAGAATGACGATGGGAGCAACGCGATGGACAGATGGACAATGATACTTGGCGTGTTCGCAATGAGTGCCACGATAGGTGTTGCGCGCGCGGAAACGCTACCTTCGGTGGCGGCTCCGCTTCTGCCGAAGGCGACCATCGGCCGGATTGAGCGAATGGAGAATTTGCCATCGAAATATGTGACCCCCCGCAATATCGATATCTGGATACCCGATGGGTATGACGTCAATGTGGACGCGCGATACAACGTGCTGTACATGCAGGACGGACAAATGCTCTACGACGCGGAAGCATCATGGAACAAGCAGTCGTGGCACATCGATGTCGCCATCACGAAACTTGTGACGGAGAAGAAAATTCCAGGCACGATCGTGGTCGGCATCTGGAACAACGCCAAGGCGCGGCACAGTGAATACTACCCACAGAAATTTCTGCCGCTCATCAAGGAGCCAGCGCGCGCCAAGCTGATCGATGAGGCGCTGCAGGGCACGCCGCGAGCCGACAACTATTTGCGCTTTCTGGTCAAGGAACTCAAGCCGGCGATCGACGCAAAATTCCGCACGCGACCGGAACGCGAACACACGTTTGTCATGGGATCCAGCATGGGCGGCATGATTTCCATCTATGCGATGAACGAGTATCCGAACGTGTTTGGTGGAGCTGCCGGGCTTTCAACACACTGGGTCGGGGGTTATCAGGCCAATGCTGCGTTGCCGCTGGCTGCGTTCAACTACTTGCGTGATCGGCTCGCAAATCCGGCTGAGCATCGGCTCTACATGGATCACGGCACCACCGAACTCGACGCGATCTATCGCCCTTACCAGGCTTTCATCGACGAAATTGTGCGCGACCGCGGATACACCAAAGACAACTTCCTCTCACGCGTTTTTGAGGGCGAGGGCCACAACGAACGCGCCTGGGCCGCGCGCGTGGAGATACCGCTGGAATTTCTGATGGGCAGACGCTGAGTCGATGCCAATGAACATGTGGCTTCATCGCCTCGCGCTTGGAGGATTCGCCTGTTTCGCGGGCGCTGCGCTCGCCACCTCGTCGGTCACGCATTTAGTCGATCCCTTCATCGGCACCGACGGCACCGGCCACGTGTTCCCCGGGGCCACACGTCCATTCGGTATGGTCGCGCCGAGCCCCGACAACGCGGCGACTGGATGGGACTTTGCCAGCGGCTACCAATATCGCGCGCCGAAGATCATCGGCTTTTCCAACACGCATATCAGTGGCGCCGGCATCGGTGAGCTCGGTGATGTGCTGTTGCAACCGGCCCAAGGAGCGGGTTGGACCGCGGCAACAACCGACTTTGGCGCGGTCTACGACAAGAAATCCGAGCGTGCCCGCCCCGGCTACTACGCCGTCAAATTGCCCGCGCATCGCGTGACGGTGGAATTGACCGCGACGCAACGCGTGGCATTGCATCGGTATCGATTTCAGCAGGGAGGCGCAGTGCAGGTATTGGCCGATCTGCAGCACGGCATCTTGTTCAACACCGATGCGCGCGTCACGCAAAGCCAGGTCATCGTGGATGAAAAAGCCGGTGAAATCAGCGGCACCGTGCATTCGAAAAACTGGGTGGAGCGTGAAGCGTCGTTTGTGCTGCGCTTCAGCCAACCGATCGCACGCGTCCAAACATTGCCCGCACGGGCGACAGACAAAGCGCCGCGCTATTTGTTGCATTTTGATCTCGGCAAGCGTCGCGATTTGGAGGCGCGCGTCGCGTTTTCCACGGTCGATGTCGAAGGCGCGCGACGCAACCTCGCCGAGGCCAAGGGCAAGAATTTCAATCTTGTCCGCCGCGAGGCGGACGCCGAATGGAACGCGCTGCTGTCGCGCATCACCATCGATGCCGGAGCGCGCCAACAGCGGATTTTTTATTCCGCGCTATACCGGACGATGATGCATCCAAGCGACATCGCAGATGTCGACGGCCGGGTGCGCGGCCCCAACGGGCAAGTGATGCAGGCGCGCGGCGGCCACTACTACTCGACACTGTCGCTATGGGACACCTTTCGCGGCGTGCATCCGCTGTTGACATTGCTGGTGCCGGAACGCGTTGATGGCTTCGTGCTGACGCTGCTCGATCATCACAGGGCGCAAGGCTACCTGCCGCTATGGACGGCGTGGGGCCAGGAAACCTGGACCATGATCGGCAACCCTGCATTGCCGGTGATCGCGGACGCGGTGGCAAAGGGTTTCAAAGGATTCGACCGCGCCGAAGCGCTCGATGCGATGGTGCAGACCTCGACCGCGCCGCGCGCCAATGCGCCGCGATGGGCGCAACAAGATTGGCTGCTTTACGATCGCTATGATTATTTGCCGTTCGACCAATTGGGCACGGAAGGCGAGGCGGTATCGAAAACGCTCGAATTCGGCATTGGCGATGACGCCGTGGCGCGCGTCGCACGCATCCTCGGCAAAGACGACATCGCGCAACGCTTTACGCTGCGCGCACAGCGCTATCGGAAATTGTTCGATGCCGATACACGCATGATGCGGGGCCGCGACGCCGAGGGCCGCTGGCGCACGCCGTTTGACCCGCTGGTGCCGACCTCGCCGATGAGCAATCCGGGCGATTACACCGAAGCGAACGCGTGGCAATACACGCTGACGCCCGCGTTGCACGACCCTCAGGGCATGCGCGAACTGCTGGGCGGGCCGAAGGCCCTGCGCGAATGGCTGGATCAATTCTTCAGCGTTGCGGCGGCGGGCGACAATAAGCATCTCGGGCAGGAAGCGCTGATCGGCCAATACGCGCACGGCAACGAGCCGAGCCATCACATCGCCTATCTTTACGCTTACACCGATACACCGTGGAAAGGCCATGCGCTCATTCGCCGCATCGTCAACGACTTCTACACGGAAAAGCCGAACGGCATTCTCGGCAATGACGATTGCGGGCAAATGAGCGCGTGGTATGTGCTTTCAACGCTCGGGTTTTATCCGGTGATGCCGGCGAGCGGCGAATTTGTGCTCGGTGCACCACAAGTGCGCGCGGCAACGCTGCGTTTGCCAGGCGGTAAACCGCTGTCGATTCGCGCCGATGGATTTGGAGTCCATACCAGTTACGCGAGCGCAGCGCAATTGAATGGGCGCGCCGTCAATCCCATCGCGCTAGGGTATGCCGATTTGATGGTGGGTGGCACGCTTCGATTCGCGATGCGTTGATGACCTGTGCGCGCTGGCGCACGGAATGCGAGTCTCAATGCAAAATGTACTGCATTGACACGGTAGTTTTCCGGGGTAGCGCAATGGCACTGAATTTCCTGCTTATTCCAATCGCCTTTCTGGTGTTGGCCGTGACCCTGTTTGTCGCGCGCAAACGCCGTGGCTTGGGCCTGGCATTGATTTTCTTTGCACTTGCCATGGCTGCAGGATTCTGGACGATCATGCAATCGCGCTCTTCGACAGCGGGAATCGGCGTAATCTTTTTGCCGACAGACTTCAGTTCCGCCAAACGCTATCAGGTGCTCTATATGCATGATGGCCAGAATTTGTTCGATGGCCGCCTCAATTGGACAAAAAAATCCTGGCAGGCCGATGTCGCGGTTCAGCGTTTGGTCAAGGCCGGACGCATCGCGGATACGATCATCATAGGCATCTGGAACAACGGGCCGGAACGCTACGCTGAGTACTTCCCGGAAAAGATGCTCGCGCTTGCGCCAGAGAGCGTGCGGTATGAGTACGTCGCGGAGGCAAGCAACGGGAAATCGAAATCTGATGCTTACCTGCGATTTATCGTCGAAGAATTGAAACCTGTGATCGATCGAAAATATCCGACGAGTACGGTCGCGGAGAATACGTTTGTGATCGGCTCCAGCATGGGTGGCCTCATTTCGATCTACGCCATGTGCGAATACCCAAAAATGTTTGGCGGCGCGGCAGGCCTATCGACACATTGGGTCGGTAAACCCACGGCATGGGGCAGGGAGCGCGTACGCAATGCGGCCTTGCCGCTGGCCGCGATGCAGTATCTTAGCCAGAACTTACCCGCGCCCGGCACGCACCGCATTTACACTGATCGAGGCGACGATTGGCTCGATTCCCTTTACGCACCCGCGCATCGCTTCGCGGCGGAAGTCATCCGCGAGCGCGGCTATGGTGCGGCGAATGCGATGACGCCGATCTTCGACGGCACGGGGCATAGCGAGGCCGATTGGGCGGCGCGGTTGGAGATCGTGCTGGAATTCCTGATGGGTAAACGCTGAACGCGTCGCCAGCGAAAACTTCAGTTCAACAACTTGAGCGTCCTCATGCCCTAGCGGGCAAATGGCGCGCGTGTCATCTGGCAGTTTGTTGAAATTCGCGCGTCGGATAAACCAATGAATCTCATTGCGACTGTTTCAATTTCTTGTACGTGCGACCCGCTTCGGCACCGCGATCGGTGTCCACAAGTCCACGTTTGAGATCGCGGCTCGCCTGCTTCATTGGTTCGCTGGGTACTTTGCCGACGATGTCGATAGTTTCATCGCGCTCATGCGGCAATTTGGCTGCCACTTGCTTGGGCAAACCGAGGGTCGCGCGTTTCCTGCCAGGCATTACATTTTCTGAAACACGGGATTTAACCGGCGGCGGGGCCTTCAATGGAATCGATGTTCCTGCTGTACCTGGCGGTGGCGATCCCTCTGCGGTGAAATCGGTATTTTGCTGTTCGATGGTCTTGATCTTGACCTTGGGTGCGGAAGCGACGGAAGTTCGATTCATGTTGGTATCCTTGGTGAGGTTGATCGATGGCTCATGGCATCGACAACTTGATTTGCCTGATCAATGGTTAAGAAAACGATTAGGCCAATTTGGCCGCGTTCCCTCTGAAAATCCGCTCATACCGACTGGACAAGTTCTACGCCGCCAGCCGCCGTCTCTCATCGCGCAATGCGCGCACGCGGTCGTGATTTTCCTGCGCGCCATTGAGTTGAATCTGCACCGTCGGCCTTACATCTGACGGCAGATCTTGTTTTAATGCGAGTTTGTAAATACCGATCGCGGCATCTTCGGCGCGTTCACATTCATCGAGTACCGCGAGGTCGCTGTTGCTGCTCATGGCGGCACGCAGATTGAGCCACGCACGGTTGAGCGAGCCCATGACCGAACCGGATTGCTCCGGTGCGCCGCCGTGGGTCTGCACGAGTTCTTCCAGCGTATGCACGCTTTCGCGGCAGCGTGTCGCGCAAATCGTGAAGTAGGCGCGCAGCGATGCGTCCTTTGCGTCTTCCGCGCAGGCAGTGAATCCGTTATCGCCATCGCGCGAGGTTTCGATCAGTGTATTGAGTGTGTCGATGAGCACATGGTTTTCCATGATGGTCTCCAGGATGGTGGTGGTATTGCCGGAAACCCGGTGTGGTCAATTGCGCGAATGCCACCGGGAACATGCATTTGATGATGACGGTGAGCGGTGCTCTATCCCATCAGACAACACCGGCATTGCCTGTCAGACACTTGGAAAATTGCGGATTTTTGGTGGACATTGATCCGCTCATGCTCGCTTACCCTATTCGCGACTTAAAGCATGGTGGTCTATTCGATTTGCGATGACTATTGGCCGCGTGCGGCGGAAGACCTTCGCGCCGAAATGGCACCGTATCGTGCGCAGGTACCTTACCGATATGTGAACACCGCATAAGGATTGACGGGCGTCCCTTGCCACCAGCGCTTTTCCGGCCCCAGCCGAAAAATGGCGAAGTGCAGATGCGGGGCATTAGGCGGCGCGTTGCCGGTGGTGCCCACATAGCCGAGAACGTCGCCGCGCGCCAGCGGCGAACCCTCTTTCACGTCATCTGCATAGCGATCGAGATGCGCATAGTAGTACGCAAAATTGCTCTCCGGGTCGAATTGATAGAGCGTAATGCCACCGGGAATGCTGCGGAACAATTTCACGACGCAACCGTCTCCGGCCGCGATGACGGGCGTGCCGCGCGGTGCATGAATATCGATGGCCTCATGCTTGCGCGCGCCGCGTCCGTGGATAAAAGAATCGTAGAGCATATTTTTTTCAACGCCGACAACGGGAATCGCAAGACTACGCCCCGCCAGCAAACGGACGTCATCGTGTGTGTCATCGCTGATATTGGGGCTGGTGTCCGTGATACGGGTGCCATTCAAGGGCTTGGCACAGGATCGCGGCACGGCGACGGTGACGTCGGCGGGCAAAATGGCCACCACACTTTTTTTCGGTGCCTCTGTTGCGTCGGATACGCCGATTGGTGGGGCTATCGTTTGCGTTTTCGAGGTCGGCATCATCCACAAGATTCCGCCCAGCAAGCCGCCGACCACCAGAACCACGATGGCAAGTAGTTTCACGTTAGGCCGGTTCCGCGAATGCCTCAAATGCGATTCGCCCAACAAAGTCTACTCCCGCACATCCACGACGAAGCCCGCCGAGCCGAGCGCGGAAAGCCGCTGCGCATCCCAATTGGTGAGGTGAATGCAGCCGTGCGTTTCCATTCGTCCGATCCGCGATGGCTGCGAGGTGCCGTGAATGCCCCAGTGCTTTTTACTCAGGCCCATCCACACCGTGCCGATCGGATTGTTCGGCCCGGCCGCCAATTGAACCTTCGTGTAATGCGGCTTCGCGTCCCAGATCAGCGCGGGATCGTAGTAGAAGACGGGATCGGTGACTTCATTGGCAATCTTCAGCTTGCCCACCGGCAACGGATCTCGCGAGCCACCAATACTGATGGGAAAGACTGCCAGCGTTTTTCCTTCGCGATCCAGCACCTGTAGTTGCTTAGCGGCTTTGATCACGGCGATCGATACCGGTTTGCCGCTGGCGCGTGTTTTTTCCACCGTCACATTTGGCACCACGATCTCCTCGCCGGACTTGAATGATCGGCGTGGATTGAGCTCGCGCAGCAGGCTCGGGCTCATGTGAAATTTTTCCGCCAGCGCCTCGGTGATGTTTTCAAAGCCGAGTGATTTCAGCTCGGCACGTACCATCAGGTCGGCGGGAATCTTGACGAACGGGCCATTGGCATCTTTGTCGGTGACGGTGTAGCGGACGAGCACCGGCGAATCGTCGGGCATGAGTGCCTGCCAGGTGGCGGAGTCGATGCGGCCTGTCCCTTTGAGTTCATGCGTTTCCTGAAACGCCTTGACGGCCCTCTGCATATTGGCACCAAACCCGCCATCGATTTCTCCCAGCGAGAACCAGGCGCGGTCGAGCAGGATCTGCGCACGCACCACGGCTTCACCGCGCGAGCCCACCGCGATCGGCGGCGTCTTGGTGGTATCAAGAATCCGCGCAACATGCGGTGACGGATTGGTAGGCGCTTCTGCCAGCGGAGCGTTCTTCGCGGTCGCAGCCACCGAGGTTTGCACGGAACGCTCAGCCACCTTGGCCGGACTTTTTTCGATCGCAGTCGCCGAGATAACGAAGGCCGGCCACAGCGAAAAGATCGTTGCCATCAGCGCGCGCGAAATGGCTTGAAGGAATTGCATCATGTTGGTGTTCAATGATGTTGTACAGATGGGTGAACGTGACGATGGCGAAAGTGTTTGCCGCAGGTGTTGGCCGTGATCCAGGTTTCGCGAATGAAGCGTTGCCTGCCCGCCGGCGCTTTTGTGCGTTGCTAATATCCCTTGGCGGATCCGGGATCCTTGCTATGCGACGTCGCAACGAGTGTCGATGGCAATGCGATATTTGAAGCGTGCGTATCCGCGGAGACTGAGCCGGTAGTGCGTTCAACACGTCGCGATTCCTCATCCATGAATCCTGAAACGATGAACATCGCCGCGATCAACGTGGCGGCGACCCAGGTCCAGCTAGTGCTTAACGCACTTTCGTCATCGAATTTGCCGGTCATCCGCATGTCAAAGCGGGGATCACTCACCACCACGCGTTGTTCGGGAGAGATGCGGTCGGTTCCAAGATACATGGTGATCCCTATCGGTTTTGAGTGGCAGCGCCAATTGCGCAGATTCGCCAGTTATGTTGAACATCGGCAAAGCAACAAGACACACAGGGATTCTCGGCCCTGATCTCATTGAAGTGTGTAGGTGGATACCGCAAGGTGGCGTCAGGAAACGTTGCGAAGACGCGAGAGGAGGTCAACGTTGTGCAACCGCATTGCGAGGCGGTGTCCCGGAAACGCCGGGAGGTGCATCCGTTCGTTGGGCAAGTTCTATAATCGCCGCTATGCTTGAAACACAAGTCCGGCGTCTACAGATCGAGATTGCGGCACTGCCGCCGTCTCGGATGGAGGAGGCCGTTGTTTTTCGCCGCACGCGTCGCCGCCTCGGCGCACATGTCGCGGCGGATGGCTGGCGCGGCTTGACGCGGGATCCGGCGATACTGCGCATGACCGGCGGTTGCGATGAATTCGGCGTTAGCCCAAACGCCTTCAGACGACTTCTGGGTAGGGACACTAATGCATTGCGTATTGCACGGCGTCGACATTGAGCAGATCGGTCAATTGCCGGTCATTTCGACCTACATCGCAGGATCATTTGACGCGCGTGTGCGACAAGGTCGGGGTCTGGAGCCGAAAAGAACTCGAGTCACACGGCAAGGCGGTTGGTGGGTATACAAACTCCTTGTCGAATTGTTTATGCTGGCGATGCGCATAATCGCCGGGCTTCCCAGTCGCCATTGCATGAAGCCGTTTTCATGAACCCCTTCGGTTGGGCCATCATCGGCCCCGGACCCATCGCGCACAAGTTCGCCGAGGCCGTCGCCGGCATCGACGGTGCAACGGTCGCGCGCATACAGGGTCGCGACCTCGCCCGCGCGAGCGCCTTCGCTGACCAGTGGTGCCGCGACAGCGCGGTATCCGGCCAACCCAACCCCCACGCCTGCGACCAGATCGATGCGGTGCTGAACGATCCCAAAGTCGATGCCGTCTACATCGCCACGCCACACGCCTTTCACGCCGACGCGATTCGGCGCTGCCTGGAAGCGGGCAAACCGGTGCTGTGCGAAAAGCCGCTGGTGACCGATGCAGTGACTGCGGCCGGGTTGATCGCGCTCAGTCGGCAGCGCAACGTATTCCTGATGGAAGCCGTTTGGACGCGGTTCCTGCCGATTTATGAAGTGGTGCGAGAGTGGCTGCAATCCAGTGCGATCGGTGCCGTGCGCTCGATGCAATCGAGTTTTTGTTTCAACGCGCCCTTCAATCCCGCCTCGCGACTGTTCGATCCCGCGTTGGCCGGCGGCGCGTTGCTCGATATCGGCGTCTACAACCTCACCGTCACACGCTGGGTATTGGAAAATGCGGAAGCCGCATTGGGGCGCTGCCCGTCTGCCACGCAGATTTACGCCTCGGCGGTCATCGGCCCGACCGGGGTGGATCACCGCACCACTGCCACGATCGTGTTTCCCGATGGCGTCACGTCGCAGTTTGTGTGCAGCCTCGATGGCAGCGGTGATGATGCATTCCACATCTTCGGCGAGCGCGGCACCATCACCATCCACCGGCATTTCTGGAGCGGCACGAGTGCAATGCTCGCCGAGACCGGTGCCGCGCCTGTCACGGTGGAGCGGCCCTGGCGCGTGAATGGATTCGAAGGTGAGATCATTGAGGCGATGCGCTGCATCGCCGCCGGCAAAATCGAAAGCGACGTGATGCCGCATGAAGAGACGCGGCAGACACTGGCGTGGATGGATCAGATACGGCGGGAGGTGGGCGTGCGGTATCCGTTTGATGGGGATGAGAAACCCTAGCACTGGCGCGGCTTTCTGGGCTATTTCGACCGGAACGGCCCACCAGTGCTAGGGTTTGCTGAAATGCGTGTCGCGCTCAGGATTTTAGTGCAACGTTTTCTTCACCATCTTTGCCCAGACTTCGTTTGGTGTTCGCCAGCCCACACATTCACGCACCACCACGCAAACTGCAACCCCAATTCAAATCGAGAAAATTCAGAAAACCGGCGATGCCTGGCAATGACAGGTAAACGTGACTTTTCTCATTACTTGGGCGTACTTGTGGAGATTGATACTCATATTCTCCGCACATATTGCGTATATTACACTTGTCAATGCGGAGATGAGGTTGCAGAATCTCCGCATGGAGTGCGCAGTATGAAATACATTCATCAACGACCAGAATGGCCGAAACTCACGTGGAACCAGGAAAAGCTGGCCCCAAAATTGGCCGACGTCCGCCATCGGCAAGGTCGCCTGATTGGGCGGATGGAGGGTCTTGGCTTTAGTCTTCGCAATGAAGCCATGCTGAAAACCCTCACGCTCGATGTACTCAAGTCGAGCGAAATAGAAGGTGAAATGCTCGATCCGGAAACCGTGCGTTCCTCGATTGCACGACGCCTTGGCATTGAAATCGCCGGAACTGCGCTCTTGGATCGCAATGTGGAAGGCGTCGTGGAAATGATGCTGGATGCCACGCAGAATTTTGCCATGCCACTCACCGCCAAGCGGCTGGTAGGCTGGCATGCCGCGTTGTTTCCGACAGGCCACAGTGGCATCCACAAAATTGTCACCGGTGCCTGGCGCGACAATTCAAACGGCCCAATGAGGGAGGCGTCAGGCCCCATCGGCCGGGAAAAAATTCACTACGAAGCGCCTTCGCCTATCCACCTCGAAGCGGAAATGACCCAGTTCATCGCTTGGGCGAACGAAGATAGTGGTACCGACCCGGTACTGAGGTCAGCCTTGGCGCACTTTTGGTTTGTCACCCTCCATCCGTTCGAGAACGGCAATGGACGTATCGCGCGCGCCATTGCGGATTGGGCGCTCGCGCGATCAGAAGGAAGCGCGCAAAGGTTCTACAGCATGTCATCGCAAATCCGCATGGAGCGAAATGCCTATTACGACATCCTCGAAGGCTCCCAAAAAGGGGGACTCGATGTGACCGATTGGATGGAGTGGTTTCTGGATTGCCTTGGACGCGCGATTTCCGGGACGGAGTCAACACTTGCCGCCGTATTCCGCAAGGTGCACTTTTGGGACGCGAATAGTCGCAAGACTCTCAACGACCGCCAGAAGCTGCTGCTCAACAAGTTGCTGGATGGTTTTGACGGAAAACTCACGTCTACCAAGTGGGCGACCATGGCGAAGTGCTCGCAGGATACGGCGCAGCGAGATATCCAAGGATTGATCGACCAAGGCATTCTGGTGAAGGATGCGGCCGGAGGCCGAAGCACCAGTTATTCGTTGACGGACCAAGCACAAATTGGGACGCGCTCCTAGCGCCAGCGGCGAAATGAAGCCATCGTGAACAGACCGGATGAGTCTCGGGCGCGGCGATCCTTGCCAAAGCCAGCAGCACCCGCGAGAGCCACTGACCACGGCATGCCGCCGACACAACGCATGAGCGCTGACCGCCGGCGCCTGACGTTCGCAGTACTTCTCTCCCTGCTGATTCACGCGCCGCTGTTTAGCTTGGCGTTCGGCGGTGAAAAACTTGGCCTCCCGGGCTTCGAATTCCCTTGGAAAAAGCGGCGAATCGAGGTCCCCGATTTACATGTCGTGATCATGCCGGCGCGCGCCGCTGCGGAGCCGGCGGAACCCGCAATCAGTGAATCGATTTCGCCGGCATCAATCGAGCCAGTGGCTGCCAGTACATCGCTTCCAACACCATCCGCGTTCTCTGCGTCTACCTTGGCGCGGCCAGCGGACGTGATCGACCCCAAGCTCACATCAACGATTCAGGCCGAGCCAAAATCCGAGATTGCGACCAATGTGGCTCCTGCCAAAATGCCCTTACGCACGGAGGCACCTGACGCCGCACCTCCGCCGATACCGCAGCCGGAAGTCATCGCGGTAGAGCGATCCGACAAAGCCACGTTCGCGGTGCCACCACCACCACCAGCGCCTGCTCCGGTCGTCGCGGTTGCACCCAGCGCAATCGTTGCACCAATCGCGGAGACCGTGACCCCTGCTCCTCGCGAGGTCGTCGAAGTCGAGAAGAAGCGAGTCGAGCCGGAAGTGCGGGAGCGCGTCGCAGAAGTGGCCAAGCCCGATCCTTCGGCGCGCGAGGCGGAACAAAAGCAACGGCAAAAGGCGGATCAGTTGGAGGCGGCGCGGATTGAAACTGCGCAGCGTGAGGCGGCTCGTCAAGAAGCGGCGCAGCGTGAAACCACACGATTGGAGGCTGAGCGTAAGGAAGCCGCCCGACTGGCGGCGGCGAAGGCAGAATCGCTGCGTCAGGAACTCGCACGTCAAGAGGCGGCGCGAATAGAGATCGCACAACGTGAGGCCGCGCGATTGGCGGCGGCAAAGCTCGAGACGCAACGGCAGGCGGATCAGTTGGCGGCGGCGCGCCTCGAAGTTGCCCGCGCCGAGGCCGCACGACTGGAGGCCCAACGCCAGGAAGCCGCGCGTGTGGACAGCGCAAAGCTGGACGCGCAGCGGCAGGAAGCCGCCCGTCAAGAGGCGGTGCGTCAGGCGGCGGCGCAAAAAGAGGCCGCGCGTATTCAGGAAGAAAAGGAGGAGGACGCCAGACGCGACGCGCGGCGCCAGGCCATGGGACGCATCCTCAACGAGGAAGCCGCCCGGCGCGATGCCGCCGCCGCCAATCGCCCATCGTCCTCGCTGCCGCACTCGCTGAGTACTGCGCGTCGCGGCAGGCTATGGGGGCGTGCCGACCCCAACCTCGAACTTGTCCAGTATGCGGAGACATGGGCAAGGAAGATCCAATTCAACACCTTGGTCGATACGGTCCGCGAAGTGGCAACGCGACCACACACCCATCCGATGGTGACGGTGGCCATCCGCAGCGATGGATCCGTGGAGTCTGTGACCTTCGTTGTTTCCAGTGGTGTGGCTGAAGTTGATGACGCGATACGCCGCATCGTGCAAAGCCATATGCCTTACCCGGCATTTCCACCGGGACTCGCCAGCGAGTACGATGTGATTGAAGTTCGCCGGACTTGGCATTTCGACACGGCGATTCGGTTGAACTGATGGGCAGGGGGCCGTCCTCGGGCAATACGGGATCCGCTGGCCGGGTCGAAAAAGCCATAGGCGACGTGCCTTTATGGCACGAGGGTTATCGCCCACGCCTGAATTCGCGGCGACCGTTTTTCCCTTTTTCGCAATCATTCGAATTCAATGCGCCGCGCAACCGGAAGGTAATGCCTGTGGTGCGCAGTTCAAATCAGCCAATGGTCGAGGCCTGAACTTATGCTTCCCCTCTATGCTTCCCAGAGCCTATGCTTCCTTATGTTTCACGATCCTCCCGTACTTGAGCATGGGGCGCTACGGCGAGACCAAGAACTCCCGGATCGCCTGCACGACCACCGCGGGATTGGCTTTCGGGACCTGAAGATCGGAAACAGCCACGACGGACTTTGCGCCTGGATGGAGTGCGCGCATTCTGGAAATTGTGGCTTCGTCTGCATTCACCACACTGAAGTCTACGGCACGCACGCCCAACGTACCCTGCGGAATATTGTTGGCGATGTTGAGACAGCGGCGGGGTTTTCGGTGGATGAGCACGCGTTTGACCGGTTGCATGCGATCGGATAGATTCAGGCATGGCGAAAAGGTGCATTTGACACTTCCTCAATCCAATCCGGCGACTGAAAAGCGAAGGCCACTAGTGAATTTGCGCGCGCCCAATTTCTGCCTGTTATTCTTGCTCGCTTTGTCTTGCGGTTTGTCGTGTTTCGCAGAAGCGCCCAAGAGTCGATTTACGTGGCCGAATGGTGCTAAAGCGGCGGTGAGCCTCGCGTACGATGATGCGTTGAACTCACAACTGGACAACGCGCTTCCCGCGTTGAATACCTACGGGCTCAAAGCAACCTTTTATTTGCAGTTGTCCAGCCCGGTGGTCGAGGCCCGTTTGCCGGAATGGCGGGCCGCAGCGGCAAACGGACACGAACTGGGCAACCACACCCTGTTTCATCAGTGCTCCGCGTCAAAGCCGGGGCGGGAGTGGGTTTTGCCACACCAGGACCTCGACAAGATCAGCGCCGCACAAATGAAAGCCGAGGTTCAGTTGGCAAACAGCATGTTGTTCGCAATCGACGGCAAACGTGAGCGAACTTTTACCGCTCCCTGCACGGACACTCTGGCCAAGGGAGAAAACTATGTTGATGCCGTGCGGTCCGCGTTTGTCGCCATCAAACTGGCCGAAGGTGGTGTGGTACCCGACATGCAGCAATTGGACCCGTATAACGTCGGCGTCTATGTGCCGACCAATGTGAACGGGCAGCAGTTGATCGATGTCGTGGCCGCCGCCGCCCGCCAAGGCAGCATGGTCAATATTACCTTCCATGGTATTGGCGGCGACTATCTGGCAGTCTCCAAAGAGGCGCATGAAACGTTTTTGCGCCATCTCGCCGCCCACCGCGATATTTATTGGACCAGCACGTTCATCGACCTGATGCAATACGTCAAAGCCAATCAAGCCCGCCGTTAGGGTAATGACGTCAGTTGGCGCCGCGTTTGCTACTAATTTGCTGGTACAGCGCCAGATATTTCGCGGCGCTTGTTTGCCATCCGCAGGCTTTCTGCATCGCGCGCGTTGCCACCGCGGTCCACTCGCCGCGTCGATCGTATAACGTGAAGGCGCGGCGCATGGCGCGCGCAAACCCTGCCTCGGAAAAATCATCAAACACAAAGCCATTCGCCGTGTGGTCGGCCAGGTCTTCGAGCGTGCAGTCGACCACCGTATCGGCCAGGCCGCCGACTCGATGCACCAGCGGCAGGCTGCCGTACTTGAATCCGTACATCTGTGTCAAACCGCAGGGTTCGAAGCGCGACGGCACCAGTGTGACATCGGTCGCGGCGAAAATGCGGTGTGCCAACGCTTCGTCAAAGCCGAGACGCACCGCGACGGATTTCGGATGCGATGTGGCCAGTTCGCACAAGGCGTCTTCCAACGCCTTGTCTCCGCTGCCGAGGACGACCAACTGACCGCCGCGCGCGATTAATTGTCCGGTCGCCTTGACCACCAGGTGCAATCCCTTTTGTTCGGTCAACCGGCTTACTACACCAAACAACGGTGAGCGGCTATCAATGGCGAGCCCCATCTCTTGTTGCAGCGCTGTCTTGCAGCGGGTCTTGCCGGCCATGTTGAGTACGTCGAACGCAAAAGGAATCAGATTGTCGGTGGCGGGGTTCCAAACGATTTCGTTGACGGCATTCAGAATGCCCGAAAGTACGCTGCTGCGCGCGCGCAGCAGGCCGTCCAATCCGCAGCCCTGTTCGGCGGTCTGAATTTCCTTCGCATAGGTGGGGCTGACGGTAGTGATACGGTCGGCGTAGAACAGTCCGGCTTTCATGAAAGAGAGCTTGCCGTAATACTCCATCCCCTCGACGCTGAAAGCGGCGGCCGGCAACCCCAGCTCCGCGAAATGCTGTGCCGCAAATACACCCTGATACGCGAGGTTGTGCACGGTATAGACGCTACCGATTTGCCGTTGCTGCCGCACGTTCGCGAATTTCAGGTAAGCCGGCGCCAGCGCCGCGTGCCAATCGTGGCTGTGTACCACTTGCGGCAGCCAGGGCGTATCCAGCCCGTGACCCAGGCGGGCTGCCACCCAGCCCAGCAAGGCAAAACGCCGATAGTTGTCGGCATAGGGTTGGTGGCGCGCATCTTCATAGGGGTTGCCGGGGCGTGCATAAAGCGCGGGCGCATCGATCACGTATGCTTGCACGCCCAACGCCGCCAAATGCCCGTGGCGCAATACGACTGACTCGCCCCATGGCGTGACACAGGTGGCGATTTCGGTCGCACCTTGCAAGTCTTTCAGGATCGGCGCAAAACCCGCCAGCAGTACGCGCACATCACAGCCGGCTGCGATCAGGGCACGCGGCAACGCGCCGGCGACATCGGCCAGGCCGCCCGTTTTGAGCAATGGAAAAATCTCGGCGCTGACTTGCAGCACTTTCATCGGGCCACCGCGCGCTAGAGTTGTTGCAGCATTTCTTTGGTGATCAACACCACACCTGATTCGGTACGTTCGAATCGACGGGCATCGCTTACCGCATCCTCCCCAACCACCATACCCTCGGGCAGCACACAGCCGCGATCCACCACCACGAGGCGCAACCGGCAATGTCGATTCAGCGTCACGTCCGGCAGGAGTACGGCTTGTTCAACGTGGCAAAACGAGTGTATGCGCACTTCCGAGAACAGCACCGAATGCGCGACATACGATCCCGACACGATACAACCACCGGAAATCACCGTATTGACTGTCACGCCGGTGGCGCCGTTGGTATCCGGCACGAACTTGGCGGGCGGTAACTGGCGCTGGTAGGTCCAGATGGGCCAGTCTGTGTCATAGATGTCCAGATCCGGCGTGGTCGAGGCGAGATCGAGATTTGCCGCCCAGAATGCGTCAATCGTGCCCACATCGCGCCAATACGGCACAACCGTATTTACCCTGGAGACGCAACTCATACCGAAAGGATGAGCCAGCGCGCGCCCTTCCTTGACGCAGCACGGAATAACGTCCTTGCCGAAATCGTGGCTGGAATCGGCGTTCGCGAGATCCGCTTCGAGCAGACCGTACAAATATTCCGCGTCGAATACGTAAATCCCCATGCTCGCCAGCGACACCTCGGGTTTACCCGGCATGGCGGGCGGGTCCGTGGGTTTTTCAATAAACGCGGTGATTTGCCGACTGTGATCCACCGCCATCACGCCAAAACCACCGGCTTCCGCGCGCGGTACTTCGATGCAGCCAACCGTACAACCCGCACCGTGCTCAACGTGATCCTTGATCATCAGGGAGTAATCCATTTTGTAGACATGATCGCCTGCCAAAACGATGATGTACTCCGGCGCGCTGGAGCGGATAATGTCCAGGTTCTGAAAGATCGCGTCGGCGGTGCCGCGGTACCAGTGCTCTTCACCCGCCCGCTGCTGGGCCGGCAACAGGTCCACCATTTCATTGAGTTCGCTGCGCAAAAAACTCCAGCCGCGTTGCAGATGGCGCAACAGTGAATGCGATTTGTATTGCGTCAGCACCGCCATGCGCCGGATTCCTGAGTTCAGGCAATTTGACAGCGCAAAATCGATGATGCGGAATTTGCCGCCAAAGTAGACCGCTGGCTTGGCGCGCCGCTCGGTCAATTGCTTGAGCCGCGAACCGCGGCCCCCAGCCAAAACCAATGCCACCGTGCGGCGCATCAATTGGTGCACCTGCAGGTTCTTGTTGCTGCCGCTACTGCCTGCTTCATGTCGTTGCATGTTGATTCCTTGTGACGGATCGGATCGGACGGCAGCCGCGTCGCTTGTCATTTTCTATTCGGAAATCAAATTCTACGCGACTCCACGGATCGCGAATCCCGGCATATGCAACTGTACCTTTATCCGTTTAGCATCATGCAGGACAAAGAGGGCGGGTCAGGGTCGATTGATGCCTTTACAATATTGGCGGTCGGCGGACGCTGATCGCGCGGGCGGCGTCCATTTCGATTTGAATTTCTGCTGGACGCGATGCACGCGCACCGACTGCGCGTTGATGCTGATTTTTGCGCCGGCATTTCCACCGGGACTCGCCAGCGAGTACGATGTAATTGAAGTTCGCCGGACTTGGCATTTCGACACGGCGATCCGGTTGAACTGATGGGCGTGGCGAAAATACGCCTGCTGCGGTTGTTGATAGCGCGCACGCAATCCACAATGTCATCGAAGGAGCACACATGATTGCCGTCATTTTTGAAGCGAAAACCGGGCCCGACCGCAAGGCCAACTATCTTGATGCGGCGGCGGTTCTGCGACCGTTATTGGATACCTTCGACGGATTCATTTCCATCGAGCGATTCGAGTCCCTGAGCGAGCCGGGAAAAATATTGTCGCTCTCGTTCTGGCGCGACGAGGACGCTGTGCGCCAGTGGCGAAATCTTGAATCTCACCGGGCGATTCAGTCTGCGGGGCGTGAAAAAATCTTCGCCGACTATCGACTGCGCGTCGCATCGGTGATTCGCGATTACGGCTTGAATGATCGTGCCGGCGCGCCGCAGGATTCGCGCGAGCGGCACGGCGGATAGACGATAGCCGCGGCGATTTAGTGTGCGGATCTTATTGGTGTTTCCGACGTGGGCGACAAATAGAAAAATTATTCCGTCGTCCCCGCGAAGGCGGGGATCCAGTGACGTTGCAGCGAACGACGCTGTGTTCCCGCCTTCGCGGGAACGACGAACCTCTTGGAGTCGTCGTCACATAGTTATGCAATTCTCAATAATTCGTCCTGGAAACAACGCTGACACGAAACACCCGCACCGACTGCGCGTCGATGGTGATTTTCGCGCCGGCACTTCGCACCGGAATCGATCCCGCAACATCGGCGGGATACACCGGATCCAGCGCCGCGCCCGCTGGCAGTCCCGCGATATCCATCGTCGCACTGGCGGTACCGTAATTGATCGCCACCATCGTGCGCTCGTCCTCATACCTGCGCTGAAAACTCATTACGCTGCCGTCCACCTTCGCATTCGAGTAATCGCCACGCGCAATCGATGGCAGCATATTGCGCAAGCGCAGCATGGTTTTGTAGAACGACAGGATCGAGTTGGGATCCGCGAGCGCGCGCTTGACGTTGTGCGTGCCCGCATTGTCGGAGACTGGGCGGAATGGTTTCGCGCTACCAGCGGTGAACGCGTCCGTGCCGACAACTTGCGCATTCCAGCTCATCGGCGTGCGCAATTTGGCGTCTGCCACCAGGCTATTCACGCCGCCCATGCCGATTTCTTCACCGTAATAAATGAAGGGTGTGCCCGGCATCAGAAGATACGTGGCCGCCGCCAAACGATATTGCGCGACGTCGCCTTTGAGTTGATCCCACAACCGTTCGCCGGCGAAAATATCGTGGTTCGATAGCATTGTCGCCATCGTCAATGGCGCGGCGTTGAAGTATTCGGATACCGCAAGAATGGCTTCAGGTTTTCCGCGCGCGGCATCGATCATCTTGTGCTCAAACCCAAACGCAAACGCGCTGCCGCAAATATAAGGCGCCGCCCAGCGCGTGGGGTTCGCGGTCGCTTCGCAGACCATGTGTCGATTTTTGTAACCGGCCATCAGCGCATTCACATGCGCCATCAATGCGTAACTTTCGGGTTGATCGTTCCAATCTTTGGCGCTGCGTTCCACCAGATGTGGCACCGCATCGAAACGAAAACCATCGATGCCGCGATTCAGCCAAAATTTGAGACTCGCGCGGTGGTAATCCATCGCCGCTGCATTCTCCAGATTGAAATCCGGCATGTGCGCGCCGAACGTGCCATAAAAGGTGCCGTTGGGCGATGAGTGCCAGGGATTCTTGCCCCATATGTCCCAGCCGATCGGCGCCGGATCTTTCCACAAATACCAGGGTCGATACGGGCTCGTTGGCGAACCGGCCGCGACGAACAATGGATGGCTTGCGGCGCTGTGATTGATGACGTAATCCATGATCACGCCGATGCCGCGTGCATGCGCTTCGCGAAGCAGCTCGTCGAAGTCGGCGAGCGTGCCGTAGGCGGGTTCGATATCGCGGAAATCGGTGACGGCGTAACCATGGTCGCCATCGGCGCTCTTCGTGATCGGCATGAGCCAGATGCCCTTGATGCCGAGATCGCGCAAGTAATCCAGACTCTGCGTGACGCCGCGCAAATCGCCGATACCGTCGCCGTCGCTATCGCGCCAGCCGCGCACAAAAATTTCCATGAACGCACCGTGTTGCCAGCCGGCGGGCAGACGGCTCCCCGGGTCGGATAGGTTGATCGCACGAACATCGAGACGTGGCGCGGGTGAGCGGGCACTCTCGCCATCGGGTATGTGGATTCCAACGCATGCCGCCAATACAAACGACAACAAAAAGCCTCCCAGCGCGGTGGCTAATTTGGTGAAGCGGGCAGGCGCATCGGGGGCTGACATCACGATCACTTGTTTTGTGCTGAATTGATGTAGTGATGTTACAAAATTAAATCCGCAATTCATAGACCGATCGAATCTGTTTGCCATAAATATATTGTGGAAACAGTGTTGCTGACATCCTGGGATCACTGTGACATACCTTCACAATTGAGCGATAATTGAAGTAGTTTTATTACATTTCACGTAAGTCTGGTGCAAATAAAGGAGGCGTGGCGAATGAATTTTCATCGCAAACAAAACCGATATTTCACACAGAAATATTTGTTTTCGTTTGTCACAATTTTGGCGTACGCCAGTGGCGCAAACGTAGCCAGTGCGCAATCGACTAGGCCTTCGCTAGAGGAGGCCTGTGAGCAACCCGCCTTCCAGAGCGTGTTGGAACCGGCGGCAACTGTTGCAAAACCAAATGCGCCCAACGCGCGCGCCGTCTGGCTGAACCGCCGTTTGATCAAATGGCCCGGTATCGAAGCCGGCGGCAATTTTCGCCTCTACCATGCGGCGCGCGGGCAAATTGTCGCCGCGCCGAATACTTTGGTGACCGGTGCCGATGGCGCGATACCGCTGGACGTTTTCACCGGCAGCGCTCCAGCGGATGCCGCGTTGCGATTCAAATATCTTGCCGCCGGCCCGCTACTCGCCTTGAGCGAAGCCGACCTGGTGAAAATCAAAGAGCGGCACACGCGACAACTCGTGCTGGTACAAGAAGACAGCGACGGAAAGGTCATCGACGCAACCCATGTGCAAATTGCCGGCGCGCTGGATGATTTGTATCGCGCCGCCGGCGGCAGGGAATACCTGGGTGTGACAGTCACTGCCAAGGGCACGCAATTCAAATTGTGGGCACCGACGGCGCGGCGCGTGGCGGTGTGCATTTACGACACCGGCGAAGGTGTCGCACGCGAAATTCAGGAATTGCAGACCGACGCAGCCACCGGCACTTGGTCCTACCTGCAAACGCGCGACCTCACCGGAAAAACCTATACCTACTTGGTCGATGTGCACGTGCCCGGCGTCGGTCTGGTGAGGAATCGCGTGACCGATCCCTACTCAATTAGTCTTTCGACCGACTCCACACGCAGCTACATCGCCGACCTGAAAAACCCGCGCTTGAAGCCACCGGGCTGGGATGCGCCGCGCGCGCCGTCACGAGTCAAGTCACCCACCGACATGGTGATTTACGAGCTGCACGTGCGTGATTTTTCGATCAACGATCCGAGTGTTCCCGCCCAGCATCGCGGCAAGTACACCGCATTCACGCAGTTTGGGTCGCGCGGCATGAAGCACTTGAAAGCGCTGTCGAATGCCGGCATGACCGATATCCATTTGCTGCCGGTGTTTGATTTGGCGACGGTGCCGGAAACCGGTTGTGCGACGCCATCGCTCGCCGGCGTCGACCCATCACCCGATGGCGAAGCGATCCAGGCAGCGGTGATGGCGGTGAAGGAGCGCGACTGTTTCAATTGGGGCTACGATCCGCTGCACTACACCGCGCCCGAAGGCAGCTTTGCGAGCAATGCCGCCGATGGTGCGCGCCGCGTCATCGAGTTCCGGCAGATGGTCGCGGCGTTGCACAAGCTCGGCCTGCGGGTCGGCATGGATGTGGTCTACAACCACACGTCCGCATCGGGGCAGCATGAAAAATCGGTGCTGGATCGGATCGTGCCAGGTTATTACCACCGCTTGAACGCGAAGGGTGAGGTGGAAAAATCCACCTGCTGCGACAACACCGCAACCGAGAACATGATGATGGCCAAACTGATGGTCGATTCGGTGTTGACCTGGGCGCGCGAATACAAGATCGATTCGTTTCGTTTTGACTTGATGGGCCATCAACCGCGCGCGGTGATGGAGGATTTGAAGGCGCGCCTCAAAGCCGCGATGGGCCGCGATGTTCAATTGATCGGCGAAGGCTGGAATTTTGCCGAGGTTGCCGATGGCACACGCTTTGTGCAAGCGTCGCAACTCTCGCTCAATGGATCCGGCATTGGCACCTTCAGCGACCGCGCGCGCGATGCCATCCGTGGCGGCGGTGCGGCCGACAGCGGTGAGAGCATGATCAAGAAGCAGGGTTACATCAATGGCCTTGGTTATGATCGCAATGCGCTGGCGAATGCCGATGCGGGTGCCGAATTGTTGCGCGCCGCCGACATGGTGCGCGTCGGCTTGGCGGGCTCAATCCGCGACTATCCGCTGAAGACGAATCGCGATGAAACCTGGCCACTGCACCGCATCGATTACGCGGGTCAGCCGGCCGGTTACGCGAGCGCACCCGGCGAGGTTGTCAATTACGTGGAGAACCACGATAACCAAACGTTGTTTGATATCAACGTCTACAAACTGCCGACAAGCACGAGCCGCGAGGACCGCGCGCGCGTGCAGACTCTCGGTCTCGCGATCAATGCGTTCAGTCAAGGTGTGGCGTATTTTCATGCAGGCGGCGAGCTACTGCGTAGCAAATCGCTGGATCGCAACAGCTATGATTCCGGTGACTGGTTCAACCGCATCGATTGGAGCGGTGCCGACAATTATTTCGCGACCGGCGCGCCGCCCAAGGGCGACAACGGCGGCGACTATGCATTGATCAAGCCATTGTTGGCAAATGCCGCAATCAAGCCGACGCCAGCGGATATCGTCTGGACGCGGCGCGCCTTTGAAGATCTGCTGAAAATTCGCGCGAGCACGCCGTTGTTTCGTTTACCGACAAGTACCGAAATCATTTCTCGCCTGACCTTTCACAATACCGGTTCACAGCAAACGCCGACACTGATCGCCGCGCATCTCGATGGAGCGGGCTACCCGGGTGCGGAATTCCGTGAAGTGGCCTATTTCATCAACGTCGACAAATCGGTGCAAGAAATTCGCATCGAAAAAATGGCGGGAAAAAAATTCACTTTGCACCCGGTGCATAAGCATTCCGGCGCCGCGGATCAGCGCATACCGCGCGAGGCGAAATTTGAATCGGTGGGCGGGATATTCCGTATTCCGGCCAGAAGCGCTGTGGTGTTCGTGGTGCAGTGAGCGCCTGGTTCGACGCGGCAGCACCAGTCGACTGATTGGAGTCAAGCGCCGGAATTACTCGACTGCTTTTCCCTGCAAGGCATGCCGCACCAGCCCATGCAACCCCGGATGGGGCAGAGTAATAACCGGGGTGGCGATGGCGCGCAAGTAATCCACATATCGGCCCTTGGCTTCAAAGTGCTCGCGAAAACCGGATTCGCTGAAAAAATTGCCCAGCTTCGCAACGATACCGCCGCCGATAAAAATTCCGCCGCGCGCGCCGATCGTCAAGGCGAGGTTGCCGGCGATGCAGCCGAGGAAGCTGCAAAACGCTTCCATCGTGTGTTCGCACAACGCGTCCGTGCGAGCGGCACCAAGCGTGCCGATTTCTTCCGGACCCAACTCCTGATCGATACCCAGCCCCCTTACGTCTGCGACCGCGCGGCGCAGTGTTGGCAGGCCGATGCCCGAGACCAGTCTCTCAGCCGACACGTGCGAAAAGATATTAAGTGCCGCACGCAGGATTTCATTCTGATAAGCGCTTGCACCGGCAAGTGTCACGTGGCCACCTTCGCCGCACAGTGTTTGCCATGCGCCCGGCTGCTCGCGCACCGGCACTACACCAGCCACGCCCAGACCGGTTCCTGGACCGATCACACCCATCGCATATCGCCGATCCGGCGCCACCGGGCCGACCAATGTGTAATCACTCGTGGTGAGGTACGGCAAGACCAACGCAATGGCTTCAAAGTCATTGAAAACGTCGACCTGACCCGCCCCGACATGGCGTGCAAATTCGGTACGGTCCAGCAGCCAGTGGCTGTTCGTCACTTTAATGGGACCAAGGTCGATTGCGCTCGCGATGGCGATCGATGATCGCGCCGGTCGAACGCCTGACTGATATTTTGCCAAATACGCCGACGCCGCATCTTCGGGGCGCGCGTAGTCTGAACAGAGCAGGGTCTCGACATTGGAAAGCGGCGAATCAGCGTTCGCCAACCAGCCGAAACGGGCGTTGGTGCCCCCGATATCGGCGACCAGCAGTGGAAAAGTGGCGCGATTATTCACGGTCGTTCGCAGCTTTTACATCGCTGGCAGCAGGTTTGATGGCAAGCTCGAATCCAAACGGCGGATTGGCGAGCGGCAATGGCGATAAGGGAAATGGTGCAAAAAAAAACGTCATTTACGAAGCGGCTCACAAACATCGACGGCAATTGACATAGTGCACGGTGTGGTTAGGGTGATATCGATCTGTAACGGCGTCGCGAAACTATCGTCAACACCCCATTGCAAAACGATTTGTTCAAAAACTCGGGGCATATCGTCCAGCAAGGCAGCCAGAATCCACCCAGAATGTTGAAAATTCACAAGTTCGTAAAGTAGCAAAACTACATGAATAAGTAAACGCCTATTGCACCAACTGCCGAACTATTTTCACTACGTAAGCGAGAAATCTGCCATTTTTCTGAGTTTGCAGGGTAATTCTCGAAGATTAGCCGACAAAAGGCCAATCAATTTTTCATGTAATTTGCCTACATGCGATAATGAATCTGGCATCGAATTCCACGAAATGTCGATCCAAAGTGTCGTTAAACTACGTCAAATGATGGTTCCATGACCGATTCTTTGTCCAAGCCTTCACTGTGCGGCGAAATTCCGCGTAATTAACGAAAGCCCTCACATGCCGTTCAATGATGGTGCCCGTTTGCTGGCCGATATCGGCAGCACCTATGCGCGCTTTGCGCTGGAGACCGAGCGCGGAAAATTCGAACGCCTGAGTACCGTCAAATGCGCGGACTATGCCGATTTCGGCAACGCGTTGCGGACCTATTACGATTTGGTCAAAGACGCCGGTGTCCGACACGCGGCGGTTGCGATCAGCAATCCGGTCGAAGGCGACATGGTGCGCATGACCAATTATCACTGGCAGTTTTCGATCGAGCAGACCCGCCAGGATTGCGGACTCGATACCTTGCTGGTGGTGAATGACTACACCGCATTGGCAGTCGGCTTGCCGCATTTGCGCGACGATCAACGCCGCAAAGTCGGCGGTGGCGAAGCGAAAGAGCGCAGCGTGATCGGTTTGCTGGGTGCCGGAACCGGGTTGGGTGTATCGGGTTTGATCCCGGCGGACGATGGCTGGATTTCGCTCGGCTCGCAGGGTGGCCACGTAAGCTTTGCGCCGATGGATAAACGCGAGATCGCGATTCTCGAATACGCCTGGACGCAATTTCCGCATGTCTCGGCTGAACGGCTGATCTCGGGCAGTGGACTCGAATTGATTCATCGCGCGGTGCAACACCTGGCCGGCAAAACGATCGAGCCGTTGGCAGCGACCGCGATCACCACGCGCGGCATCAAAGGCCAGAATGCGGAGTGCGCGCAAGCGCTGGATTTGTTCTGCGGCATTCTTGGTGGCGTGGCGGCCAACCTTGCGGTGACGCTTGGCACGTTTGGCGGCATCTACATTGGTGGCTCGATCGTGCCGCGCCTGGGCAAATATTTTGATTCCTCGCCGTTTCGCCAACGCTTTGAATCGAAAGGCAGATTCTCGGCGTATGTCGCGCACATACCAACCTACGTGATCACAGCCGACAGCGCGACCTTTGTTGGTGTCGCCGCGATTCTGGATGCGCAGCTCAGGAAGCGAGGTACCGGCTCATCGATATTGGAGCGCATTCGCGTGTCGCAAGCGGATCTGTCGCCGGCTGAGCGCCGAGTCGCGAATTTGGTGCTGTCGCGCCCGCGCACGATGCTGAGTGATCCGATTGTCGAAATCGCTCGCGCCGCCGAGGTGAGCCAGCCGACCGTAGTGCGTTTTTGCCGCACGCTGGGTTGCGAAGGTTTGTCTGATTTCAAATTGCGCCTTGCCGCAAGCTTGACCGGCACCATTCCGGTTACGCATACGCAGGTGACCAATAACGACACGTCGCTGGAATTGAGCGACAAGGTGTTAGGCAATACCGCAAGTGCGATCCTGCAAATGCGCGATCAGTTGAACCGCAAGGCGATTGATCAGGCGATCGATGCGCTCATCAAGGCGAAGCGCATCGAATTCTTCGCCGTCGGCAATTACGGTGTGGTGGCCGAAGACGCGCAATATAAGTTCCTTCGCTTCGGCCTTGCCACCAGCGCTTACACCGAGCCGCGATTGCAGTTGATGGTCGCCAATGTATTGACCTCGGAGGATGTGGTGGTGGTGGTCTCCAGCACCGGCCGCATCGCGGGATTGAATCTCGCCGTGGAAACCGCGCGCGCGCGCGGTGCAACCATCATCGCCATCACCGCCAATCAATCACCGCTCGCGAAGCATGCCAACATTACCATTGCGGTGGAGCACGGCGAAGACGTCGCCACGCAAGTGCCAATGATCAGTCGCGTGCTGTATTTGCTGGTGATCGATATTCTCGCGGTCGGCGTCGCGATGCGCACCGGGGCGGACGAGAAAAATCTGCCGCTGCTCCCGGTGCCGCAGGAATTGACAGATGAAAAACCGGCGGCACCCGGCAGGCGATTGGCGCACATGGTGTCGCACAGTCGGAAGTAAATCCGTCCTGCGGCACGCATCGCGACAGCCGCGAATTGACAATCCTCGTCTACCTTCAGGAGCCCAGCGTGGCGCAAGATGAAAAAGATGCCCGTCTCGGGCAGGAAATCCAATTCCTTGGGCGCATGCTCGGCGATGTCGTGCGCGCGGCCAACGGCGACGTTATTTACCACCGCATCGAACACATCCGTAAGCTTGCTGTCGCACTACGGCGCACAGAGGTGCCGAGCGGCATTGAAGACATCGCCGCACTCAAGAATAAACTCGATCACGAACTCGATGGACTGACGATCGAGCAGACCTTGAATGTGGTGCGCGCATTCAGTCACTTTTCGCTGCTCGCCAATATCGCCGAGGATCGGCATCAAAATCGCCGCCGGCGCGCGCACCGACTGGCCGGTTCGCCGCCGCAAACCGGCAGCCTGAAGCACGCGTTGGCGACCCTGCACGAGCGCGACATTTCGCCGGATGCGATCCGCGATTGGCTGCGCGGCGCGCTGGTGAGCCCGGTATTGACCGCGCATCCCACCGAGGTGCAACGCAAATCGGTGCTCGATTGCGAACGCGAAATTGCCCGCTTGATGTCGCAAATCGAGCGCGCAGATTTGCTGCCCGAAGAGCACGCGGAAGCTGAAGAAAGCCTTCGCCGCTCGGTGCTGCAATTGTGGCAAACGGCGATGCTCCGATTGTCGCGTTTGCGGGTGATCGACGAGATCGAGAACGGCTTGAGTTTCTACCGCTACACCTTTCTCTCAGAGTTGCCGAAGATTTATGCCGACATCGACCTCGCGCTCGGCGGCGGCAGTGGAAAAGACGAGCGCATCCCGGCGTTTTTCCGCATGGGATCGTGGATCGGCGGCGATCGCGACGGGAATCCCTTCGTCACCGCCGAATCATTGGAAGGCGCGATGCGCCGGCAGGCGACGGTGGCCTTCGAGCACTACTTGTTTGAAGTGCATCGCCTCGGCGCGGAGTTATCGATGTCCAGCCGGCTGGTTGCGCCGACGGCGGAATTGTTGGCGCTCGCGGAAAAATCCGGCGATGCCTCCGCGCATCGGCAAGACGAGCCGTATCGGCGTGCGTTGATCGGTGTTTATGCGCGTCTCGCGGCGGGCATGGCCGCGCTGGCGGGCGCAGAACCCATTCGACGACCGGAGGTGTCGCTTGAGGCGTATGCCGATCCACGCGAATTTCGTGCCGATCTGGATGTCATCTCCATCTCGCTCGCGACGCATGCGAGCGGCGCATTGGCGGTGGGACGTCTCGCGCAGTTGCGCTACGCAGTCGATATTTTCGGTTTTCATTTGGCCTCGATCGACCTTCGCCAGAATTCCGACGTGCATGAAGTCGTGGTTGGCGAGTTGCTGTCGAAAGCGGCGGTGTGCGCCGATTATTTGCAACGCGACGAGGCCGCTCGCGTCTCGCTATTGCTGCATGAATTGGCGAACCCGCGCGCCTTGCGCGTTGCCGGCGAGACCTACAGCGAGACCACCGTCGGCGAGCTTGCCGTGTTTCAAGCGGCCGCCGGCATCAACTCCCGCTTTGGCGCCGATGCAGTGCCGAACGCGATCATTTCCAAGGCGCAATCGGTGAGCGATTTGCTGGAGGTTGCGCTGCTGCTGAAGGAAACCGGCTCGTTGCCCACCCATGATGGCCGTTCGCGATTGAACATCTCCATCATTCCGTTGTTTGAAACCATCACCGATTTGCAGGCCGCCGCCGGCATCATGCGCGCCGCCTTCGCGCTGCCGCAATATCGCGCCTGGCTCGATGGTCGCGATGGCTTGCAGGAAATCATGCTCGGTTATTCGGACAGCAACAAAGACGGCGGTTACCTCACCGCCAATTGGGAGCTCTACGGCGCGCAAAGGCGGCTCGGCGATCTCTCGGTGGAAACCGGCGTCAAGCTGCGGCTTTTTCACGGACGCGGCGGCACTGTCGGCCGCGGCGGCGGGCCTACGTTTGAGGCGATTCTCGCGCAACCGGCGGGGTGTTCGGCGGCGGGGCTCAGAATCACTGAGCAGGGCGAAGTGATCGCCGCGAAATATTCCGATACCGAACTAGGACGCAGAAATTTCGAAACGCTGATCTCGGCGGCGATGCTGTCGAATTTTGCGGCCGGCGAACATCGCGACAAACCAGCGTGGTGGGAGGCGATGCGTACGCTCTCAGCGAGCGCGTGCGAGGCCTACCGTCACTTGGTTTACGAGACGCCGGGTTTCGTGGATTTCTTTCGCGGCGCAACGCCGGTGGGAGAAATCGCCGGCCTCAATATCGGCAGCCGGCCAGCCTCGCGAAAACCTTCGCAGTCGATCGCCGACCTGCGCGCAATTCCGTGGGTGTTCAGTTGGAGCCAATGCCGACTGTCGATTCCCGGCTGGTACGGATTCGGCAGCGCACTGAAAAACTGGATTGAGCACGCACCCGCGGGCCGCGATGCGGCGCTCGCGCAATTGCGCGAGATGTATGCCGATTGGCCATTTTTCCGGACCGTG